>JAISYM010000119.1 GCA_031269875.1 Synergistaceae bacterium | reverse complement strand
GATAAGCCTGTCATGTTCACTGTAGCGGGGCTGCCACGGTCTCTCACCGTGTTCCCCTGACTTAGGACAAAGTTGTCAGTTAGGTGCCAAGTGCCTGTTGCGTATCTAAATCCCTTTGTACTTTACGCGAGTGATAATACACCCGCGAGTTGGATTTTTCAATACCCAATTATCGACAGTCATATTATTTAATTGGTTTCGCCGGGTAAATCATGCGGCCCTCAGCTATGAAAAGAGCGCCGGCGGCGACGAGCGAAACGCCGACGAGGGTTGAGAGAAAGAGGCCTTCTACAGTCGGGTTTGAGAGCAGCAGGAATGACAGGATGAGCGTCAAAACCGCGCTTACGGTCATTATCCACCATTTCGGCGCGCCGGTTGATCGTATCAGTAAGGACGCGTACAGCCGGAGCGCGCCGGTGAGCAGCATCCACGCCCCAAGCAGCGTCGAAAGCGCAAGTATAGCCAGACCGATTTTAGTAATAAAAAGGACGCCGAATAACATATCGGCCACGCCCAAAAGCAAAAACCACTTTGGCCTCTGCGGGTGTTTCTTCATCGAAAAATAAGGCACCAGGTAATTAGCTCCGGCCAACAGAAAACCGACGCCCATACTGACCGCGGTCGATATGAGTGTAATGAGCGGATTCAAGATGGACAGCGTACCGATGAACACCAATATCGCGCCTGCCGTGTAAAAGGTCCATCTTGCCGTCTTATTGAAGCTATAATCCATATCCATATATACCCTTATCCCCCCGTCTTTTGCCCGTCACGGCCTACTTGGCGCGGCCCCGGACAAATTCGTTTGTCTCGACGATCATCTTTACGAGGACGCTGTCCGACCAGTCGCTGGACATAGGAACAAACGTACTGCCCAACACGATGACGCATATCGAGACAAAAACCACCACCAGTATTGCCAGCAACCACTCCCTCGCTTTGTTGCGCTTGATATACAACGAACGCCGCGGAATTGGTATCCTCTGTCTTTCGGACATATCCTCACCTCCATCTGCCATGACGCCGGATACGGAGAGACATTTTCAGACAAATAAATTTGTCGGCCACCAGTTCCTAAATCATTTATGGAATTATACAACGGTTTTTCAACTTTCGCATTGCTTAAAATGATGAATCCTCGCTCCGCTCATGCCGCACCAGACACGAACGTCATTTTACGAGACGCGCCAGTTTTCCGCCCGTCGCTTTCAGCAGATCATCGGGGGCGATGATGAAAAGAAGCCCTCTGGCGCCGGCGTTTACGGCAATCCGCTCCTGATTCGCCGCGTCGTCGTGAATATAGACGGGGTACTCTTTTTTGCCCCCGAGGGGAGAGCAGCCTCCCCTGACATAACCGGTCAGCGGCTGCAATTCCTTCAGGTGAACCAGCGCCGCGCTTTTGTTGCCGCTCGCCTGAGCCAGCGCTTTCAAATCGAGTTCCGCTCCGGCGGGGAGGCAGACCTCCAGCACCCCGGTCTTATCTCCCCGGGCCACAAGCGTCTTATAAACCTGTTCATAGGGCATCCCGACCGCGAGAGCCGCGGCCTCTGCTGAGAGGTCCGCTTCGTCCGCCTCAAAATGCGCCAGTTCGTAACGAATGTCCATCTCGTCCAAAAGACGAGCCGCGTTCGTCTTTTTTATTCCCTTACCCATGACGGCATTTTGACCTACCAGGCGTTACGATGTATGCGCTGCTCCTGGAATCTGTCCTTTGGCCCGGTTTCATTTGCGGGAATGCCTAAAACGACCAGCGCGAATGGAATTATTTCGTCGGGCATACGGAGCAGGTCAACGAACAGCCTCTCGACCTCTTTCGCCGGTTGGCGGTGAACGCCGCACCAGCAGCTCCCGACTCCGGCCTCCGTGGCGGCGAGCAGCATGTTCTCTACCGCCGCGCCAAGGTCTTGCTCGTAGAACGGGTCCTTCTCCACTACATCTTTTTTAGCGCAGACAAGAATGGCAAGCTGCGCTTTAGACGCCATCTTCGCGTATGGGTGCCCCTTCGCGATCGCGTCGAGCAGTCCTTTTTCGTCTATCACCACGAAGAACCAGGGCTGCGCGTTGCTAGCGGACGGCCCCGCCATCCCGGCGTGCAATATGTGTTCAACCTGCTCGGCCAAGAGAGGTTCACCGGTGAAACTCCTTACGCTGTGACGCTTGTAAATTACGCTGTTCCCGAACTTTCCAGTCAACAATTTTGACACCTCCAGATTTTATTAGGCAGCAGGTCATACATACCATCGCAAAAACTTCCGAAAGATCGAGGCAGCATATTTCAATCCCGTCATTCTCTCTCTCCGCTTTTGCGTAACGCTCAAAATCCTTGCCGCATCGCGTATAACGGCTATCCCTGTCCTTGCAAAAAATGAGATAAGAATTTCCAGACCCGTCACCAGAACTCAGAGAGTATGAGATGACTGATCGCTGGCTCACTCAGGTATGATACGAACATCCGCTCATTATGCAAGTTGAAGTTGTAAGACAGGCTGATTTTTCCTATCGGCCAGTAATAGCCGCCGTTATTTCGTTTGGAGGGAGTCCCGTAAGCCTCCCTCAGCAACCCCAAGATCAACCGCGCGTTTTCGCTTCCCCGCGACGACAGTATCACTCCGACCAAGCGGTTCGACTCAAACGCGTATCTTATCCAGTCGAGCGCGGCGTCCCCCATATACATCCGATCGTTCATTTTGACGTAATACCGAAGTCCGTCCAGCTCCTTCACAAATTTCATATAGCTCATCGAATCGAGACTTTGTCCCCACCTAAGCCCCCTGAAACTTTCAATCGCATCCGCCCGCGCCGGGTAAATGGTAAGGACAAGAAGTAAAACAACCAGAAGGGGAAAATTTTTTTTCACTTGTGACCCTCCCTTAACAGACCTGTTATCCAATAATTTTACACGTTTTGTTATTTTAGCACAAAGAGGAAGATATTTCCCGCGCTACTTAACCCCGAGTTTGATACCAAAGTTCCGTAAAAAATATAAATTACGACAAAGCAAGTGGATTCCGTATAAATCTTTCCGCGTAAGGCCCGGTTTGCGCGCCCCGGAAAATTTTTCACGAAATCACAAGGGGATTGTTCAACAACAAATTAGCCGCGGACTCTGGACACATCGATGGGATTGTCATATAATCCGCTTCGTTGGATTAAGCTGGGCTGGCCGTTCACAGTCTATGAGATATGCGGAGAGGTGGCCGAGTGGTCGAAGGCGGGCGACTCGAAATCGTCTTAGCGGTGCTGAGCCGCTACGTGGGTTCAAATCCCACTCTCTCCGCCAGCTTAAAGTTTCATCCATGCTGTCGCGGAGAGGTGGCTGAGCGGTCGAAGGCGCTCGCCTGGAGAGCGAGTAGACGGTCTAAACCCCGTCTCGAGGGTTCAAATCCCTCCCTCTCCGCCATTACAGAAAATCACAAACTTCCAAACCCTGTCAAAAACCAGTCTCCGCCTGATTTAACAGAAAACACTCCCCTTCTTACTCTGTCACGATATGTTATAATATCTCACGTTTCACCGTACACAAAACGTACACAAAAAAATCTCGTGTACGGTCGGAGGGATGACATGCTGACAGAGGCGCAGGTCAAAAACACAAAGCCGCGAGATAAGCGGTATATGCTTCGCGACGAACACAATTTATACCTCGAAGTCTTGCCGAACGGAACAAAGGCATGGAGGTTTCGCTATTGGGCAGACGGCAAGGAACGTAAGACCTCGTTCGGGAAATATCCCCTCATATCGCTCAAAGAAGCCCGTGAACGCAGGGACAAGGCGCGTGTCAGCCTTATGGATGGCATTAGTCCCACCGCCGCGCCAAAAGCCGCGATGGACTTCGGCGACGTTTTCGAAGAGTGGCTAAATACCAAAGTAACCCCCGTGATGTCTCCGGCATACGCTGAGGACGTTGCGGCAAGGGTAAGGAATCATGCGCTTCATTGGCTTGGCAAACGCCCAATCACCGAAATATCCAGCCAAGACCTGCTATGCGTCCTCCGCCGCGTAGAGGCATCCGGCCACGTCCACATGGCGCACAGACTGCACCAGATATGCGGACAGGTTTTCAGGTACGCAGTGGCGGCGGGTTTTTGTGAAAATGACCCGTCTGCCGGACTTAAAGGGGCCTTACAGCCTCACACCGCGAAACACAGAGCATCTATCACATCCCCCGCCGAAATAGGCCCCCTTTTGCGGGCTATAGGCGCATACCCGCAAGCAATAGTCCGATGCGCGATGCAATTCTCCGCGCTGACGTTCCTCCGCCCCGGGGAAGTCCGCCACACGGAATGGGCGGAGATAGTCGGCGACGAGTTGCGGATACCCGGCGAAAAAATGAAGATGAAGCGGCAGCACGTAGTCCCGCTTGCGCGGCAAACAATTGAACTGTTGCAAAAAACGCGGCAGCTAACCGGGCACGGGCGCTATGTTTTCCCCAACTCAAGGACGCCGGACGGCAGCAGGCCGATGAGCGAGGCCGCCGTCCTCGTGGCCCTCCGGTCTATGGGGTACACGAAAGACCAGATGGTGCCTCACGGCTTCCGCTCTATGGCCTCAACGCTCCTCAACGAGAACGGCTTCAACCGGGATTGGATAGAGCGGCAATTAGCTCACATAGAAGGGAACAGCGTCCGGGCCGCGTACAACTACGCCGACTACCTGCCCGAACGCCGTAAGATGATGCAATGGTGGTCTGATTACCTGGATGAGTTGAAGGGGTAAAGCCGTGCGGGGCGTCAGGGAGCGCCCCGCGTATTTTCCTCTTAAACTTTTCTTAAACAATCAAGGCAATCACCCTCTTAAGTGGCCGGGTAGAACACCGGCCCCGCGTAATGCTATAATCGCTTTTGACGGACTTCCGGCACAGCAGGGGGCCGGTGAGTGTTAAAGGTTGCCCCGCAAGGGGAGGTGAGACGATGTCGAGAGACAAAGACCATCTTCCGAACAATAAAAAAGCGGAGCAAGATACCTACCTCACCAAGGTCGTTTATCTTGCTCCGCTGCTCGCGGTGATCTTCCAGTTCCTTGAGTTCCTGCTCAAGTTGCTGGGGGTAATCCGATAGTTCGGAAGTAATTGTAATATCTGCCTACTCTACCGTCAAGCCCCAAGGCGACACAAACAACTATAGCCATTGTCGAGACTTTCACGAAAATACGCGAGCTCTCCAGAACCGTCAACCAGCTCGCCGAAACAAAGGAGAAAGACCAGCAAAAATCACTTACGCGCAAGAGCGGGGAGATTTTAGCGGATATCATCGATGACAATATCCTCGAGGTGACTGGCGATGAAACGACGTTCGAGCTGGATTTGGCGATAGTGAAGATCAAACACACGGTAAAACGAGGCAAAAAAAGCGAGCAATCGCGCGGTTGAGGTGATAGAATGAACGATATACCTGTGAAAGGAAAAAAAGGGCGCGGGAGAGTAGAGCCGAGGGGAAAGCGTTTTGCGTTGTCCTGGAATGTCATCACCGGACTCCGTCCGCAATGATAGAACTGGCGATAAAGCTAAGTAAGGAGCTCTAGTTATGGCAACGCTCGACGAATTGCGCAACACGGTTCTCAAAAACCCCGAAGCCCATGCTGCGTCTGAGACTGAAAAGAAAGCCTTGGCCGAAGAAATAGCTGAATGGGAGCGGGAAAAAGCGCGCGCTGGATCTTCGCCGGTCGGAAAAACCATTCCGGTTTAGAACCTGCCCGCTCGCGTTGACCGGCAAAGTGGCAACGCTCAAGATGCGAAACAAAGTCTATGGCTATATCGCCACCGCCGAGAGCGCATAGAGCCATTGGGAACATGGATCCGGCGCGGTGAACGAGATGATGTTAAAACAACTGCTCCAAAAAACCACATTGACGGGAGGAGTCAAAATGAGATTCACGAAACGTGCGTTGTGGGTGCTATTGTTTGTTTTGGGCTTTGCGGTAATGGTCGGCGGTTGCGGCGGCGGAGGCGGTGGGAACACCACTGGGGAAATACCTATCGTGTATGACCCAGAATTTAAGTATGTGGCTCTTGAGACAGGTATTAAAATCGCGTATGTAGAACTAGGAAACGCGAACGGTCCTCCGGTTGTATTGATTCATGGCGTTACTGATAGCTACATCTCATTTTCTCAAGTGGCACCACGCATAGCTTCCGCCGGTTTTCGTGTGATCGTCCCAGAGTTGAGGGGGCATGGACACAGCGACAAACCTCAGCAAGGGACGTATACTGTCGATGATCACGTCGCGGACATCAATGCTTTGTTGAACCATCTTCAAATCAAGGACGCGCATATAACCGGTCACTCTCTTGGAAGTTTCGTGACACAAGGGTTGGCAGCTCTACACCCAGATAAAGTCTCCTCAATAACGCTTATCGCTTCCGCCGGTGTTGTAGCCGGCAATGAAACGCTCCATTGGCTCCTAGAGGGTGATGCGGATTTCGCGGGAATCAATCACCTCACTGAGTTGAGCGATGAATTTCTGACAGATTGGACAATTTC
>JAISYM010000001.1 GCA_031269875.1 Synergistaceae bacterium | reverse complement strand
CCCTTTCGGGGAGGCCGGGGTCGTAAGTCACCACCTTGTCGCACAGGACCTTGTCCTTCAGCAGGGCGATTTCCTCGGCGAGGGCGCGTCCGCTCAGGTTCGAGAAGGTTTCGAGGTCCTGCGACAGGTGCGGCAGGCTCTCCCTGATCCCGCGCGCGAGGCGCAGTTCCTCCTCCGTGTAGCGCGGGAGGCCGACGGCTTTCAAATTTTCGTAAAGACACTCCGAAATCGCGTTGTTGGGGATCACGTTCGCGCACGCTTTGACGAACACGATCTCCACCTCGGTCTCGGTCATCATCGCGGCGCCCTGCGCTATCTTGTTGATTCTCCGGTAGATATCCTCCACTCCTTCGAGCTTCGGAGCGCGTATCAGGTAGAGAACGCCGGCCTCCGCCTGAACGACATTGGGCGAGCGCCCGCCGGAGTTCGTGATGGCGTAGTGGAACCGCGCGTCCGAGGGCACGTGCTCCCGGAGGAAGTTGACCCCGACGTTCATCAGCTCCGCCGCGTCGAGGGCGCTCCGGCCCAGGTGGGGCGCGCCGGCGGCGTGGGCGCTGACGCCTTTGAATTTGTACAAAACCTGATAGTTCGCCAAGGTTCCCAAATGGACCACCGAGTTGATTGGGGACGGATGCCACGTGATGGCGGCGTCCAGTCCGTCGAAGACCCCCTCCTTCGCCATAAAAGCCTTGCCTGATCCCCCCTCTTCGCCTGGGCAGCCGAAATACTTCACCGTACCGCCCTTCCCGCTTTTCTTCATGAACTCCACAACCGCCGCCGCGGCCGCCAGAGAAGCCACGCCAAGCAGGTTATGCCCGCAGCCATGTCCGCAGCCTCCGCTCACTATCTCCTCCTTTTTCGTCGCGCCGGGTTTCTGGCTCATGTTGAACAGCGCGTCGTACTCGCCCAAAAAGCCCACGACGGGGCCGCCGCCCGTCGAAAAAGTACCGCAGAAAGCGGTACTCAAGCCGCCGATCCCGCGTTCGACAGAGAATCCGAACGTTTCGAGCGCGCGGGACAGAGCGGAGGCGGCGTTCGTCTCCGCGAAAGCCGTCTCCGGCTCATCCCATATCGCGTCGCTCAGTGTCGTGAAGACGCCGTTCCTCTCCTCGATAAAACCCGCAATGTCTTTTTTCCCCGTTTGTTCCACGTTTTTTCCCATAGTCCCCTCCTCTGGTATGCAATGACAAAACGTAATATAAATTTCGCGAAGTTCCAGCCGTATATTTGGAATTTTCGCTAAACGGACGACTTAAAAAACAGTGACGAAACAGCAATTGGGTGCAATAATAAAAGGAGGTGGAGGAAATTGCAATGTGTATTTCGTGATTTTTAATTACATGAAATAAATGTTGCTTATCAATATTATGAAGCCACGAATTATTACCAAGGGAGACCGGAGAGATACTCCGCCCCCTTCCTGAGTTTTATTAAGATAAGGAGGCGGCCGTATGCCAGAAGCCGCTGAAATTTTCAACAACATCCGCGCGCGATGGGAGGATTTCTCCGCGTCGCAGAGGAAGATAGCGGAGATGATTTTGAACGACTACGCGCAGGTCATAAACATGAGTTCTCCCGCCCTGGCGAAGGCCTTGTCCGTTTCGCCGTCCACCGTGGTGAGGTTTGCCTCCGCGCTCGGTTACGAAAGCTATCCCAAGATGCTGCAGGCCCTCCGGGAGAGCTTGATCTCGGCGTATCGGGTTCCGATGAAACGGATACACGATTCCGTCTCCGGCTTGTTCGCCGAGCCGCTGGAAATTCTGCTGGAGCACGTCGTCCGGCAGGAGCTGTCCCTCGTGTCTTCGCTCCCGACCGAAAAGCTGAACGCTCCCTTTCAGCGCGTGGCCTCCTTCATGGCCGGAGCTCGAAACATCGTAATCACCGGAGCGCGCGCCTCGGCGTCCATGGCTCAGTATGCCGGGTATTTGCTTGGAAACCTCTATAAACACGTCCAGCACTTCCCGTCCGGCGTGGACGACCGATACGATCGTCTGGAGGACCTGAACGAGAGGGACATGGTGCTGTGTATCTCGTTCCAGCGGTACTGCAAGACGACGGTCGACGTTGCCCGGTTCGCGCGGAAGAAGCGCGCGTTTGTCGCCGGGATCACCGATTACGCGATATCCCCTCTGATACCGTATTGCACCGAAACGTTGTTTGCCCCGTCGGACAACGCGCTTCTGTCGACGTACATCCAGACTATGGTTCTTCTGGATTCTCTGATATGCGCGTTTATCAAGCAGAAGGGGGATTCGGTGAAAAAATTCCTCGACAGCAGAACGGAAGTCCTGATGCAGGAGAATATCTACGAGGATATCCGCGGGGACGAGGCCTCCTCAACAGGCGAGTAGAAGACCGCCCTTTTCAGGTCCGATTCCCCAAAAGTCAAGAGCGCCGGAGGCGGGGAGCCCTCGGCGCTCTTTTAGGTCAATCGTCGTTCTTAATCTTTCTCTAATTTTTTTGGATTTCGTCGATTCGTTTAACAGCCTCTTCGATGTCCGGTGAATATTTTACAATTTGCCGGACCAAGGAGCATCCGCGGGCATCCCCCCTCACCGATAGCGGATAACGACGGACGCGCAATGCGCGCCCCTACGCACGGATGCCATAATAATTCATGTCGATTTCCTGTTCATGCCGTTTCCCGCGCTTATTGGTTCACCGAAGAGAGGCAATCTCTTCCATGGAGAGACCTGAGTGTTTCGCGATGAATTCAAACGGCAGTTCGTCCGCTAACATGGAGCGCGCAACGGAAAGTTTGCCTTCCTGTTTGCCCTCCTGTTTGCCTTCCTGTTTGCCTTCCTGTCTCACTTTTTCCGCATCATCACGTTCATAGAATGGGATGTACACCATCTTACCCTCCCCGCTCAATTCTTGAAGGTACTCTTTGTACTGCGCCGACAAATTTTTGTCCTCCAGATAGAGAATTCTTTCAATAAACAGCAGCAAGTC
>JAISYM010000084.1 GCA_031269875.1 Synergistaceae bacterium | reverse complement strand
TGGATATCCAAAAACAAATCCCTCCCCTTTTCTTATGCCTCTTATTTTTTTTCATTAATTCACTTTATCATATTATCATACCTGAAAATATTTCCAGCAAATTTATGAAACGGCCGTGTCCAAGGACGTTAAAGGTGAAATCACATGACGCCGCCGCTGTTTTCACATAGCGCGTTATTCCCGGCGCCGTACAAATTTTCCAGACCGGCGGATTGCGCGTAACGGTACCAGCCCGGAACCGGCGGGAGCTGTTCGTCCTCCGGGGCGGAAGCTATAGCTATTAACTTTGCGCCTGGCTCACAGAGGCACTGTTTCATAATACGCTCGAAATCACGCGCGGAGTCCGGCCGGAAGCCCTTAATTCCGAAACCTTCGGCAATTTTGAGGTAGTCGACGGGGGCGAAGTTCGTGAATCGCCCGTAATCTGGAGGAAGGGGCGATTTGCCGCTCACGAATTCCGTACCCCTTATCCAGCCGAAGGACAGGTTATCGAATAGGATATACGTGATGTCGAGGCCGAGTCTTACCGCAGTCTCCAGCTCGCCCGCTGAAAATCCGAAACTGCCGTCTCCCGTGATCCCTATCACTTTCCTGTCCGGGAGGCCGACCTTTGCTCCGATGGCGGACGGGATGCCGTATCCGAGGGCGCCCATAGCGAAGTTGAACGCGGCCCTTCGTCCAGGCTTCGCGAAACGGAGGAACGCGGCCGGATATACCGCCGATATCCCCGGGTCGAACGTGAAAAACGCGTCGTCGGGAGCGACGCGTTCCAAGATGCGCGAAACGGCGTAAGGGTGAAGCGAGTCGCCAAGCGCTCTCTCAAATTCAGCCAAGCGGATGGCGTATTTATTCCGTTCCCGTTTAGCTCTGTCCAGCCATTCACGCGTCCGGGGCGGAGTTTCCGCGGGAATGAATTTCAGTATCCCTCCGAGTGTCTCTCTCGCGTCCCCCATCAGGGGCAATACTCGATAATTATTCCCCAGTTCCTGTTCGGCGACGTCGATCTGTATCGCGCGCGGCGCGGACTTGGGATCGGGGATTTTCCAGCCGTCGGTCAGAGCGGAGTCGGTACTCGTTCCGGCGAATATGAGGAGATCCGCGTCCGTCACCATGCGGTTTGACCATTCCAGGCCGCCGCGCGCCCCAACCACGCCGAGAGAGAGGTCGTGAGTCTCCGGAAATATGCCCTTGGCGTTTATGGTGGAGCCGACCAAAATCCCCGCCCGCTCCGCCGTCGCCCGCACCGCCTCCCACGCTCCCGAATGGGCGCACCCTTGGCCGCATATCATTACGGGTCTCTCGGACAAGGCTATCGCCCTTGCCGCGGCTCGCATATCCTCATTTGAGGCCGATGAGCGAATCCCCGGGAAGGACGAGAACTGTTCCTGGGCAAAAATCTCGCATTCAGCTGTCTCCTGTACAAAAATGTCCATCGGAATCCTGATATGCACCGGCCCCGGCCGCCCGCTCGAAGCGACCCTGAATGCCCGCCGAATCAAAAACGGTATTTCCGCGCCCTTCGTGACGGTATATGTCTCTTTCGTGATTCCCTGGAAAATCGCTGTCTGGTCAAATCCGGTCAGCATGTTTTTTTTCGTGGTGTCCAGTGCTACGTCCGATGTGAATACGAGCATTGGCACGCAGGCGGCATACGCCTCGGCTACGCCGGGTATCATGTGAGTCGCGCCGACGCTGGGTCCTTCGCATACGCCCACCCTGCCGGTTGCCTTGGCGTAACCGTCCGCCATGAACACGGAGTTCCGTTCATCCCGGCACATATTGTACGTGATTTCGGGATAATCCTTCCACGCCCTGTAGAGCGCGAGAGTAGTCTCACCCGGGAGCCCGAAAACATCCGTCACCCTATAGAGTCTCAACATTTCGAGCAGCGCTTTTGCGGCGTTCACTTAGGTGTCCTCCTATTCATCGCTTACGCGTAAACATCATAATTCCGATTCCAGCATGGCGAAACTTTATAGCCATATAAAATTTTTGACAATACCCCCCCTCTTCTGTATAGTTAGGGTTCGGTTTTTGGCTTTGCATGAAAGGGGCGTGGGGATAGGGTTGAAAGAAAAGATCCAGCTGTATGGCTTCAACAATCTTACAAAGACGTTGAGCTTCAACATTTATGACATTTGCTACGCGAAGACGGATCGAGAAAAGAAAGAATACATCGCATACATCGACGAACAGTACAACTCAGAGAGGCTGACGGGCATTCTCTGCGGCGTCACGAACATCATAGGGGCGTGCGCTCTCAATATATCCAAGCAGGATTACGATCCGCAGGGGGCGAGCGTCACCGTGATGATATCCGAGGAGGAAGTCCCTCCAGATCAGATGGATATCTCCTGCAACCAGGGATTCCTGGCCCGGGAGCTTCTTATAAACAGGGACAGCCTGGTCGTGGCCCATCTTGACAAGAGTCACGTTACGGTTCACACATATCCGGAGTTTCACCCGAACAAGGACATCAGCTCATTCAGAGTGGATATAGACGTGTCGACCTGCGGCAAGGTCACGCCGCTCAAGGCCCTCGATTATCTGATCGGCTCGTTCGACTCTGACATAATAACTATGGACTACCGCGTCCGGGGATTTACGAGGGACGTGGACGGAAAGAAGTGTTACACGGATCACGAGATCAACTCCATCCAGAACTATATCTCAAAGGATACTTTGACCAGGTACGACGCGATAGATGTGAACGTCTACCAGTCGAATATCTTCCACACGAAGATGATGCTGAAGGAGATCGTGCTCTCGGACTACCTATTCAACGTCGATCCAAGGGAGCTTTCGCCGGAGACCCGTCTTTCGATAAAAGATCAGATCACAAAAGAGATGCTCGAAATTTACTACGGTATGAACATGTACTGACGGCATGGATGATCCCATGACCGGAAAGAAAGCAAAAAAAGCGCTGGTTCAGAGTGACGCGCCGCTTTACGCGGCAATGACCGAATACAGGGCGCGCCGCGTCGTTCCGTTCGACGTCCCCGGCCACAAGCAGGGGAAGGGTACGCCGGAACTGACGGAATTTCTCGGGCGCGCGTGTCTGTCCGTAGACGTGAACTCTATGAAGCCGCTGGACAATATCTCGCACCCGACATCCGTGATCAGGGACGCGGAGGCGCTCGCCGCGGAAGCGTTCGGGGCGGACGCGGCTTTTTTGATGGTCGGCGGCACGACGTCGGCTGTGCAGGCGATGATAATGAGCGTCTGTAAGGGCGGCGACTCGATAATACTGCCCCGAAACGTTCACCGTTCCGCCATCAACGCGCTCATACTGTGCGGGATAAACCCCGTGTACGTCGGGCCCGGCACGCACGCGCGGCTCGGTATTTCTCTCGGTATGGCCGCGGAAGACGTTGAGGCGGCGATAAAATCGCACCCGCACGCGAAGGCGGTATTCGTGAATAACCCTACGTATTACGGGGTCTGCCCCGACACGCGCCGAATTACCGAAATTGCCCACGCGGCCGGTATGGCCGTTTTGGCCGACGAAGCACACGGGACTCACTTTTACTTTGGCGAGGGTCTGCCCGCGTCCGCCATGTCGGCTGGGGCAGATATGGCTTCCGTAAGCATGCACAAGACCGGCGGATCGCTCACGCAGAGTTCCCTTCTCGTGATGAAATCCGGCAGGGTCGATCCCGCTTACGTCCGGACGATAATCAACCTGACGCAGACGACGAGCGCTTCGTACCTCCTGATGAGCTCTATCGACATCGCGCGGAAATCCCTTGCGACGAACGGAGAGGCGACGTTCCGCAAGGTGCTGGAGCTGGCGGAATACGCGCGTAAGGAGATAAACGATATCGGTGGGTATTACGCGTTTTCGAGGGAGATAATAAACGGCCGTGACGCGTACGATTTCGACGCGACGAAGCTCTCTGTCCACACGCTTGGGATAGGCCTGGCCGGTGTGGAGGTCTATGACACGCTGCGCGACGATTACGGGATTCAGATCGAGTTCGGCGACGCCGGGAACATGCTTGCCATAATTTCGGTCGGGGATAACAGCTACGCCGTGGAGCGCCTTGTGTCGTCTCTCTCTGAGATAAAGCGCCTCCACAGCAGAGATGGCCGCGGCCTCTGGGATCACGAGTACATCCCGCCGGTCGTGAAACTATCGCCGCGCGAGGCGTTTTACGCGAACAGGAGGACCGTCCCCCTCAAATCGAGCGAGGGCGGGATATCGTCGGAGTTCGTGATGTGCTACCCGCCGGGCGTTCCGATCCTGGCGCCGGGTGAGCTGATAACGAACGACGCGCTGGGCTATATTCTGTACGCGATGGAGAAGGGCAGCCTCGTCATGGGGCCGAAGGATATGACGCTGGAGCATATCGAGGTCGTGGAAATATAAAGGGAGGGAAATTCAGATGGAACTTTGGTACACTGAGGAACACACGCCCGCCGTGCGCTTCTCGATAAAGGTCAAGGAGCAGATACTGAGCGAGCAGAGCCCCTTTCAGCGCATCGACGTCTTCGACTCGGAGGAATTTGGCCGTTTTTTTACGTTAGACGGCCTGATGATGCTTACGGAGAAGGACGAATTTATCTATCACGAGATGATAACGCACGTGCCGATGGCCGTGAACCGCAATATAAAGAACGTGCTGGTGATAGGCGGAGGGGATGGCGGGACCGTGCGCGAACTTGCTCGGTACAAATCGATCGAGCGCATCGACATGGTGGATATTGACGAGATGGTCGTGAACATCTGCCGCCGGCACCTGCCGTTTACCTCGTGCAGCCTGGGCGACCCGCGCGTCGGCCTGTATTTCGAGGACGGCCTGAAGTTCATCCGGCGCTTCGAGAAGGCGTATGACCTGATAATCGTCGACTCGACGGATCCGTTCGGCCCGGGGGAGGGGCTATTCACCAAGGAATTCTACGGCAACTGCCACAAGGCCCTCTCAGATGACGGCATTCTAGTAAACCAGCACGAGAACCCTTATTACGACTCCTACGCCGGCGCGATGCTGCGGGCCCACGAGAGGATAAAGGAATTTTTCCCCATCTGCAGGGTGTATCAGGCGCACATCCCGACGTATCCGTCCGGGCATTGGCTTTTCGGCTTCGCGTCGAAAAAATACGATCCCACAGGCGATCTCGACGGCGGGTTCTGGAACGCGCTCGGGCTGGATACGAGGTACTACAACACGGAGCTGCACACGGGCGCTTTTCAGCTGCCGAACTACGTGAAGCGCGCGCTCGGGAGCGCGTAAAAATGGAAGGGCGCGGGATAGCGTTTATTGGGTGCGACGCGCCGTATGAGGCGGCAAACGCTGTTATCTTCGGGGCGCCGTTCGATTCGACGACGACGTTCCGCCCGGGCGCGCGCTTCGCGCCGTCAGCTATGCGGGTTGAATCTGACGGTATCGAGACTTACAGCCCGTATCAGTCCGCTGATCTTGAAGACCTTCGGGTCTTTGACGCCGGTGACCTGGAGCTGCCGTTCGGAAACGCGGCGGCGGCTCTGGACAGGATAGAGTCGTTCGTTCGGACGGTTATAAAGGACGGGAAGATGCCGTGCATGATCGGGGGCGAGCATCTCGTGACGCTGGGCGCGCTTCGCGCGCTAGCCTCGGAAAAGAGCGGGCTGCATCTCGTTCACTTCGACGCGCACGCGGATATGAGGGACGATTACATGGGGGAGAAGCTCTCTCACGCCACCGTGATGAGGCGGGCGTGGGAAATTCTGGGAGACGGCAGGATTCACCAGTTCGGCATTCGCTCCGGCTCGAAAAGCGAGATGGATTGGTCGGCCGGGCGAGTGGAGCGCGAACTTTTCGGCGTTTTTGGTTTAAGGGCCGCGCTCGATTCCATGCGCGGCGCACCGGTATACGTCACGGTGGACCTCGACGCGCTCGATCCGTCGGAACTGCCGGGTACCGGGACTCCTGAGGCCGGCGGGTTGTCGTTTCGAGAACTCTTGGACGCCCTGATCAGCTTAAAGGAGCTTGACGTGCGCGCGTTCGATATCTGTGAGCTGTCGCCGCACTACGACCATTCCGGGCGTTCGACGGCTCTTGCCTGCAAGGTGCTGCGCGAGATGCTTATCGCCTTCGCGCGGTCCTCCGGGTATTAGGCCCGGACGCCCTTGGAACGCGTAAAGAGTCTGACCGTCTCGGCGCTTCAGATGGATATCGCCCCGGATGTTTCCGAAAACATCCGAACATTCCGCTCTATGATAGAGAAAATGGACAGGTCGACCGATATCTTCCTCCTGCCCGAACTTTGGACGGGCCGGACCGGCTGTACCGGCCGGACAAAAACGCGCGTGGAGGGCGAGTCGGCGGCGGCGCTCGAATCGGTCCGCGAGGTGTGCCGGGATCGTGGGCTGCACGCCGTAGCGGGAACGATGCCCTGGCCGTCCGGGGACGGTTTCGTGAACAGGGCGTGGATTGTGGACGACGCCGGAACGCCGTTCGCGTTTTACGACAAGGCGCATCTCTTTTCGAATGGCGGTGAGGACAAGGTATTCGCGGCGGGGGACAAACCGCTCATGTTCAATCTGGCCGGCATCGACTGCGCCGTGCTTATCGGTTACGACATGATGTTTCCGGAGTATGCCCGCTGCGCTGGGCTTGCCGGCGGACAGGTTATATTCATCCCGGCCCGGTGGGAGCAAGGCGGGCAAAATGGACAAAAGCTGTGGAAAGCGCTCCTCCGGTCGGCCGCCGCGTCATGCCAGGTTTACGTCGTCGCCTGCAGCGCGGCTGGGTCGGGCGAGTTAACGCTGGAAGCGAGCTTTGAATATTTTGGCAATTTCGGCAATTTTGGCAAGAGCGCCGTCGTCTCGCCGTGGGGGGATGTCGCCGGCTCGCTCGGGGAAAAAGCCGGCATACTGACCTCGAGGCTGGACATAGCAGAGATCGCTAAGTGCCGGAAAGACCTGCCGCTCGACCGTGACAGAAGGCCGGAATTATATGGTATGCTGCTCGGCTGACGGCGCGTAAAAAGAGGGGTCTTGACAGACCCCTCTCCGAGCGGATTATTCATGTCAATTTGAAATCAAAATCTATCTGCTTTCAGCCAAATAATCCCTGTATTCGTCTACCAGCTTTACGGCGCTCCTCGTTCCGATGAGGGAAACTCCCCTCTCTATCATCCACAGGCATCCGGCCAACGTGAACGTGCGAGGCACTCCTGACACTTTGACCTTTGTCTTGCCGGAGCTATTGGCCAGCATGATTCCCACCTGATGTTCCGAGGGAAATTCTTCTGTGCCAGTGGCCGTTTTGAGGTAGTCTACTCCGCACTCGCTTCCAATTTTGGAGACAACGGCTATTTCCTCGTCTGTTAAAAAACCGACTTCAAGGATGAGCTTGGAGAGAGCCCGGTCTTTCGTGGCCTCTACGAGCCCTTGAGCTTCGCGGCGTATGAGATTGTAATTTTTATCCTTTAAAGCGCCAATGTTTATGACCATGTCGACGGTCGTTGCTCCGTTTTCGAGAGCGTCTTCAATTTCAAACATCTTTACTTTCGTCGTTAAAGTACCATAGGGAAAGGCAATGCCGACTCCTGTCGCAACGTCACTGCCGCTGAGTTCCTCCGCGACCACGGATGTCCAGCATGGGCAAGTGTACAAGGCTGCCAGGTGGTATTTTGCGGCGGTTTTTCCCGCTTCGCGAATTGAGGCTTCCTGTGTGTTTTGTTTCAGGACCGCCATATCAAAGTGTTTTGCGAACTGTTCGACGGTAATCATTATGGGAACACCTCCTTGGAAAAATCAGAAAAATCTTCCGTCCAGGGCGTCGTAAGCAGCTACGAAACGGACGTAGGCTTCGTCATAAGCATCAAAGTTGCTTTCGTTCGGCTCGTATGTCTTCTCTATGCGCGCGGTTGACGCGGCTTCCCTGACATTTTTGTAAACGCCGATGCCGACGCCGGCGTATAGGGCCGCCCCCAGACAGCCTGTCTCGCTTGTTTGCAGAATATGAATCGGCTGTTTGTAGATGTCGGCCATCATCTGGCACCAAATCGGACTCTTTGCCGCTCCGCCGGTCAGGCGTATGCCGCTTATCTTGATGCCGGCGGCGAGTTCTGCCTGGATTATATCGTTCATCTCATAGCAAATACCCTCCATCACCGCGCGGGCCATATCGCTTTTCGCTGTCCCCAGTGTCATACCGGTAAAGGTTCCTCTGGCGTTGGCGTTCAGTTTCGCCCCCGCCGCACCCTGGAGATAGGGCAGAAAAACCACTCCGTTTGCGCCGATTGGTACTTTTTTGATCTGCTCGTTCATCAAATCGTATGGGTCTACGTGTTTCTCCTTCGCCTGGAGTTTTTCAAGGTCGCTCAAGGTGTCACGATACCACCGGTAGCTGGACGCGGCGGTGTTGGAGAAGCCTTCTATCGTGTAATTGCCGCACCCGTGATTGCCTTTTACAACAAGGCGTCCCTTGGGGTCGCGTATCGATTTGTCCGACACCACGAAACAGGAGCCGAATGTTCCCATGACGAGCACTGCCGTGCCGTCGCTCACAGCCCCGGCGCCGAATGTGCTGCAGTTTTGGTCGTGCGCGCCAATGCTAATTGGGGTGCCTACCGGCAAGCCCGTCTTATCGGAGACCTCGCGGCCGATCCTGCCCACTATTTTTCCAGGTTCCGCCACAATGACGGCTCTTTTCTCAATGGGAATACCCAGAATGTCGTGCATCTTTTTTGACCAGCAGTTGTTGTCGATATCCATCATGCCCTCCCGGCTTGCGGAGGAGAAGTCCGTAAAATAACCCTCCGCGCCGAACTTTTTTAGGAAAAAGTCCTGGTGAGTGGAGAATATAGCGGTTTTCTCCCATATTTCGGGCTCGTGGAGTTTAAGCCAGGCAAGTTTGCTGCTGGAGAAGGTTGCGCCGAATGGGTCTCCGGTTACCCTGTAAATTTCCTCGCGGGGAATGCGATCCAGCCAAAAATCGAGACCTTCCGGGTTGCCTCGCATATCCTGCCATCCGACAAATGGCCTCAACGTGTCGCCTTTTTCGTCGAGCAGTCCTATTACGCTGCCCTGGCTCGAAAAACCAAACCCCACGATTTCGTTGGGATTGATTTTCGATTTGTAAATTGCTGTTTTGATACTGTCGAATAAATCTGGTAACAGATCTTCCGCGGTTTGCTCCACCCAGCCCGGGTGTGGGTAATAACAGGGGTATTCGCGGTAATCGCTGTCAATCAGGTTGCCTTCGAGGTCAAAAATACATGTTTTACAGCCCGTGGTGCCGCCATCGAGTCCTACCAGATATTTGCCCATATTCAAACCTCCTTAGTGTTTTGAACGTTCCTGGTGTCAAATCTGAAAAATATTCGACTGTAAAGCATTACTATATAAAACATTATAGATTGATTTAAAATTTCTGTCACTACTGCGCGTCAATTTTAGTGATTTGAGTTTTATACCAATTTGGAAATCAAAGGCTTGAAGGGTGAAGCGCTAAAACGGTTTTGGACAACCTTTAAGCCACATCAAAAACAGCCTGTTGAGCGCGGATTGGTATTAGCCTCTTTAGCCGATGTATCTATTTTCGTAAGATCATTAAGAAATCAGAGCCGGGACAATGGACAAGCCCGCGCCTATGCGTTAAGATTTTTTTATTCTCAACTGGGGGGAATCAACATGGCGGAACACGATGAAAAAGTCACTTTCAGGTTTACCAAATCCACGGCTTACCGCGTTGTTCCGGCAACGGGCGTTTGGGGAGTGAACGCCGCCAACGGTGATATCCTGTGTAATTTTGTCGTGGATTCGTTCGTTTTGCCGGTTGAGATAGACTATCGACCGGAGACAGACGAGGAAATCAAGCGGAAGTTCGCAAAGGGGAAGAACGATATCGAAAAAGAGCTCCAGGTCGGAATCCTTATGACCAAACGCACGGCCAGGGTTGTGGGGGAGTTCCTTCTCAATTTCTCGCGCTCGCCGGACGAAGGCGACAGCGAAGCCGAGTTCCAGGACGAGGATTGATAATGACTATTTCAGGACCAAACGGGGCTTCCGATATCGCAGACTTCATCTCCACGTCGCTTGGGACGAGCCATCCAGTAAAGACCGCGGCGGGGCCCGACTTGATGAACGCGGGGATGTTAGGCTTTTCAGGCGTTCCCAGGGGCGGCGGCACCCGTTTTTTCAAATGGACTCTGCCTTACGAAAAAAGGCGCCGGAAGGAGCTCGAGTTACGTGAGGCTGAAACGGGACGGATCGCTCTTAAGCTGGAGACGATAGATTTGCGTCTGGGCGAGTGCATGAGGCGGATGGACGAGAACATAGAACACGCGAGCGACATGACGCAAACCCTGCTGGAAGCCGGCAGGAAGGAAACCGAACTCATCATAGACGCAAACAGGGAAAAAACGGAACTCCTGCTCGAGGCTAACAGAAACGAAACGATTCTCAAAATCGAGACAAATAAACGCGAGGCGGAACTGCTTATCCGTTCAATCAGGGAAAGCACAGAGAGAACGGAGATGCGCTTCCGCGAGGACAACGAAAAAGCGGAAGCTCGAATTGAAAAGCTAGCGCGGGAGATAAAGGAGTCGAACAACAGGATACACGGTTACGCCCTTGCTAACATCATCGGGTTTGCCTCTCTTTTGGTCGCCGTCGCTATTTTGGTCTGGTCGGTCAAGACGCTTGAGTTTCCTGTGACGCCAGCGCCAACCGTCAACATAAATCAGACCCAGCCCACGCCAGCCGTCGAGCCTAGTTTGACGGACAGCCTCGACTACGACATCGATTGAGGATAGCGGCCGATCATGGAAACCCCCTTGCTGTTCCTATGTTACCCGAAGTGTTCCACATGCCGGAAGGCTGAAAAATGGCTCGACGCCAAAGGCATCGCCTGCGAGCCGCGCGACATAAAGGCCCTCAACCCAAGCGCCGGAGAGATAGAAGCGTGGCGGTCGCTCTGCGGGCTGCCCCTCAAAAAATTTTTCAACACTAGCGGCAACTCTTATAAAAATCTGGGACTCAAGGATAAATTGCCCCTCATGAACGAATCTGAACAGATAGAACTCCTGGCGTCGGATGGAATGCTGGTGAAGCGTCCGATATTGGTCGGGCCTGACTTTGTCCTGGTCGGCTTTGATGAGGATGAATGGGAGAGGAGGACGATTCAAAAATAAATATGACTATCCAATTGTCTCTTAATGATGAACCCGAGATGATGGGCCGGCGACTCACTCCGCGAATCGGACCGCTCATACACCTCTGTCCTGAGCTGATTCGCTCGCCAGACATCCATGTCGGGCGCCGGTTCGCTGCGTTCGTTCGTCGGTCCGTCATCTCTATGCCTGAAACAATTGTATAGTCATAAAAATAAAATCAGCCCTCCTCAACGGAACGGCGCAAAAATCTCCAGGTACGCTTGAAATAACGCTACTCCAAATCGCTCTCCTCTAACAGCGGCATGAGGCTCCGTACACTTGCCCCAATGGTCGACGCGTTGTGCAGCAGCGCCGACATGGCTGGGCTGATAACGCCGCCGAGGCCGAGTACAAGGAGCGCGGAGTTTATCACTACGATAAAGACGTAATTATCGTAGATCCGTCTCATAACCGCCGTGGAAAGCCTGCGCGCCGTGAGTACGGATCTCAGGTCACCCTTCGTTATCACGACATCCGACGTCTCACGGGCTATATCGGCGCTCTCCTTCATAGCAATGCCTACGTCGGAAGCGCCGAGGGCCGGCGAATCGTTTATGCCGTCTCCCACCATGATAACCTTGGCTCCCGAAGCGCGCAGTTTTTTCACGTATTCCGTCTTCCGCTCCGGAAGCATGGACGATCTGTAATAATCCAAGCCAAGCGATGAAGCCGCGTGGGACGCTGAGCGCTCGTTGTCCCCTGTGATCATCGCTATTCTCCAAACACCCTCCAGGCGGAGCTTCGTGACGACCTCCACCGCCTCTTCGCGAAGCGGGTCCTCGATGCACAGCACACCGGCCAATCGCCCGCCGACAGCCAGGTATAGCAGGGACTGATTCGGCGGAAGCGCCTCTATCAACGCCGCGTCCTTCGGGGAGAGTGGGATTTTTTCGTCCTCGATCACAAAATGTTCGCTGCCGATTATCGCCCGAGACTTTCCGATTCGCGATACGATCCCGTGAGCTACAGCGTACTCGACCTCAGCGTGTTTCTCCCTGTGTTTCAAGTTCTCATCTTCCGCTTTCCTCACTACCGCCCTCGCTATCGAGTGGGGGAAGTGTTCTTCGAGGCAGGCCGACGTGCGAAGGACCTGTTCTCGCGTCCACCCGTTGAAGGGGAGTACCAAGGCGACGGAAGGAGACGCCACCGAGAGGGTTCCCGTTTTGTCGAATACGACCGTGTCGGCCTCGGCGATTTTTTCGAGTATGCGGCCGCCCTTCGCCACAACGCCGAGACGAGCGCCCTCCCTCATCGCGGACAATATCGCAAGAGGCGTAGAGAGCTTTATAGCGCAGGAATAATCCACCAACAGAGCGGATACGGCCTTTCTGAGGCTCCCTGTGACTAAAAACACGGCGCCTGACAGGAGGAAGCTGTAAGGCACGACAGCGTCGGCAAGTTTCTCGGCGCGGCCCTGTATGTTAGCCCTCAAAGCGACGGAATCGTCAATCATCTCCGCGATACGCGACACCCTCGTGTCCCTGTCAAACGCGGTGACGCGCACGAGGATCTCTCCCTCCTCGATCAGCGTCCCTGCATAGACGGACGTTCCCGGGTATCTGTGTATGGGGAGCGGTTCTCCGGTCATAATCGACTGGTTGACCGCCGCGTCGCCGCGCGTCACCTCCCCGTCAACCGGTATCACTGCGCCGGCGCGCACAACAACCTCGTCGCCAATCACGAGGTCTGACGCCGGTATCTCTATCTGAGCCCCGCCGCGTTCCACCCACAGCGTATCGCAGGATAGCGCGAGCCCCTCCGCGAGCTTTCTCTTTGAGCGCTCCTTCGTCCAGCTCTCGAGAAGTTCACCGAAGGCAAGGAGCGTCATAATAGTCGACGCGGTGCCGATATCGCCAAGGATTATCGACGCGCCTATCGCGGACGCGTCCAGGACGGAGACATCCAATTTCCCGGTGACGAGCGACTTCAACCCGCGCAACAGGAATGGCAGATAACGCGCGGCACTTATCACAACCCGTACCGCCATCGGAAGCAGCCGGTTAAAAGCGCTCCTCGCAAACAGCGCGCACGCGCCGCTCACAATCCCTGGCTCCCGATAACGCGCGGGGAGTGACTCGCCATCCAGATATCCCCTGTCGATCATCGACGCGGCCGCCAGTATTTTTTGCCTGTTTTGCCCATTTTGCCCGCCGGCGGATGAGCCGGGATCATATAAAACGAGAATGCTGCCGGTTACGTGGGAGGCGGAGACATCCCGCACGCCGTCCTGAACCTCCAGGAGTGACTCGATAACGCCGGCTTCGTCCTTTGTAAAACCGAACCCCCGATAGCACCTCAGACGAATGCGGCCGGGAAGTTCATGTACTATCTCATAGTTCATGCTTTTCCTGGATTATATCTCGCAGGTTTCTTCCGGAACGCAGCAGCAACAGCCCTCGTCCTCCGCATGTGCCTCGGCGACGATATCCTCGATACCCTCTTTTGCCGCGCCTACCGTGTAGGCCGCGCACTCCTTGAGTTTGATTCCCTTGCGCACGAGGCTCACACAGGCTCTCCTGCCAAGTCCGCTTGACGCGACCGCGAAAGCGGCGCCTCCCAGAGCGAAAATTCCTGCGTACAACCCGGCTTTTTTCCAATCCATAAAAAATTCCCCCTTAATATTTTTGAGATGTCGATCTCACTTGTTAGATAATATAAACTATTGCCCCATTTGACAATAGCGAACAACACAATCTTTTATGCGACACAACGAAGAGACGAATGATGGATTTCTGTTTGAAAATCCCTGGAAAGGGTGACTGTCTCTTTTAATGACGTAATGAATACCACCTCATATCCTTTGCGTGCGTGTTCACCCGCCCGTGCTTCGGAAAGAGTAACACTGAGCCGCGAAGAACGCAAGCCGGACACCCCCGGCGGCAGGGACTTGCCTTTCATTAATTATGAGTGGGAAAATATCCGAAAACAGTTATAATCGCAGTGTTGTACGATAAAAATAAGGGAGTGGCTCTGTGTGATGAAGACAAAAATTTTAGCGGCGCACGTGTTTTTGACGGCTCTGTTCCTCCTGCTCTCCGCTTCGCCGGGCAGCGCGTATGCCCTGGATGGCGTTCACCATTACAGGTTCGACGACATTTCCGGGCCAAGCGGGCAGGGGGCGCAGTGGGTGGTTGTCACGGATCGCATGAATTCAGTAGGCGCTCCGGTGAGCGGCCCGCTCGGAGAAGCGATACAAACGAGCGGAAATATTGTCACCTCGCGCGACTACGTATATATCAAAAACGCGGCGGAAAAGGGGATCGTGGGCGAGGACGAGCCGGTTCGCTTCATCTTCGCCGCGCTCCCCGGCACGTCGGTATCCCCCATCGTGGAATTTGAATGGAGAGGGAGCGAACCGCTGGATGCTGGTTCTTACACGCAGGACATCACCATCGGCCAAGACGCGTACAGCGCGGTCAAAAGGCAGCTTTCCCCAAACGCGGATCCCGTGAAGCGTATTTTGTTCGAATTGACAAAGACGCGCGACAGTTCGGTACTCGGGACGGAGAGCACGTACATGCGTTTCCACCAAAACCCCGAGTATGAACCATCGCAAACCCTTCAGATTCCGTTTATCTTGGCTAACGTAGCGGACGGCTCCGCGAAACAGGAACCGCTGCGATTCAGGACGGCGGTCAGAGATTTTAACGACAATATCGCGGCTTACGATCAGTTTGAGTGGGCCGTTGATGAAAACAAGGAGGTCGGAGGCGGCAACGACTGGATATTCGTGCCGGTGCAAAACGAAGACATCAACTCCGTCAGCGCCCAATACAGGCTTGTGACGAACGTCAGAAATTTCTGCGGCATCCGGTACGGGCTCGACCGATACGATTTAATGG
Organism: Synergistaceae bacterium; assembly: GCA_031269875.1. GTDB lineage: Bacteria > Synergistota > Synergistia > Synergistales > Synergistaceae > JAIRNC01. The sequence goes on along the minus strand of JAISYM010000084.1, from coordinate 31,834 downwards.
GCATGCGCGAGACGCTGCGGCCCGCGGGGTGGACGATGGATCTGCCCGCGAACGTCAAAAACATATCAGCGGATATCAGGCTCGATGAGCTGAGCCACATATCGCCTGGCCTGATCACGACATATAATCAGCGGTTCGATGCGGCAAGCGGCAGGCAAAGCGTTTTTAGCGTGTACGCTGTGGATCCGATTGGAGGCGCGCCGCTCAACCCGTTCAGCCTAACGCTCACTCACCCGCTGATCTTCGGGGTCGGCCGAGGCACATCGACCGGAGATGTTTACAGCGTAACCGGTTTCCAGCTCCTTCCATCCGACGTCGATTTCTTACGTAAGGCGGCGGACAATCTGGGCGCCAGACGAATCGCGATGCCCTCCGCCGACATAGTGAGCGGGACGAACGTCACCGGCGGCTTTATAACGACCGACGCCGTCAGCACGATAAAGATAAACGCCGCGATGCCCGACAATTTGCTGAAGTCAAATGACGTTACCGGGATCCTCCCCCTTCACGTCACGTTAAACCTCCCCGCCGGCAACAGGTTTATCGGCCCCATGTGGGACGCGTTTGTGAGTGAGTTCAAAAAGAGCGGCAGCGCGAGAGATCTGTTCGCGGAAAATTTCAGATTGTATTCCTACTCATCGGCTGGACGGCAGGTAGATATTTTCGAGTGGCTCATAAATAACAGCGCGTTCGAAAAAGTCGTCAAGGTATTCGTGGACGAAGAGAAGGGCTGCGTGACGCTCAGCTTCATAGTGATGCTGACGGACGGGGAGATGAGGATCAGAACCCTGCATGATTCGAGCGTTGTGTCGAACTACAGCTGCGACTATCTGTTAATGGGGGACTGGACGGAGGATAACATCTGGGACATCGCGTTCTACGTCGCTCCGATCGGCACTTCGCCCGACGATGGAGGGACTTCTGGTTCTTCAGGCGGCGGCGGTGGATGCGACTCGGGCGCGGCGGGCTTTATCATTGCGGCGACAGCGGCGCTGGTTATGCTGTTTATGACGAGGCGGAACGGGTATACGAGCTGGTTTTAACGCTTCACCCTTTTGATTTCGAAATTGATATAAGTAATGCGGCGGCTGTATATAAACCGGCCGCCGCAAGCAGCTTACCATCGCGCTGAGGCCGGGATTTACGGCGCCGGCGGAAGTCGACTGTTTCAGCATATCGGACAAAGCCCGCTGTCTGGAGGAGCGGTATTGGAGGCCTGTTTTTATTTTGGCCGCAAAAAAGGGCTTTTCTGAAAAAATATCCCTGATATAATAGGGCGTGCGATATCAATCTGCCTAAGCTGTGGTTCGTGACGCGGCGCAAGGAGTTTTGCGAATGCTGATACCGGACTATGTTTCTGACTTCCTTCTGCGTGATAACGAGCTGAGAGAACTTTTCGAGAATGTTCTCGCCAATTTAAATGACGACGCCACCGCTGAGCGTCTCGATGATTTTCTGGGCGTGCTCACTGTGATGCTGGACGAAGCGCCTGTTGGGATTGTGGTTATATCGCCTACCGATAAGATACTCTTTATTAACAGGGCAAGCGAACAACTGCTGGATTATGATCGGACCGGAAATTACGACATGACCTGGGCTAAAATGCGGCAACGTAAAGAGATGCGGGCTCACAACGGACGTCCGCTGACTGAGGATCTCGAACCGCTTTACATCGCGCTGTGGGAAAGAAGAAGGAACACGGCCAGTGTTCTGGTGAAGTCGCGCGAGACGGGCGCCGAAGAGTGGATATCGTTTACGGCGTTTCCCGTATACGGGCGTTCCGGCCTCGTGATAGCCAGCGTGGCGGTTTTGCAGAACATCTCCGACTTTATGGATATGCAGGAGATGATGCATGAACAGGCCATCCACGATCCGCTCACCGGTCTTTCCAACCGCTCGGTATTTTCCGGCAACCTGTCAATGGCCATAGCGAGGTCCAAACGCAACGGTACAGGCTGCGCGGTCTTAGTGATAGACCTCGACCGCTTCAAAAAGATAAACGACGTACACGGATATATCGCCGGAGACGAACTTTTGATGAGGGTCGGTCGCCGTCTGATCGCGGAGGTGCGGGACACGGACACAGTTTCACGCATCGGCGAGGATGAGTTCGCGATACTGCTGACCGATATTCCCCTCCCGATATTACCCAAAATTGTCGGAGAGATATCACAGCGGATTTGTTCGTCCGTCGGAGTGGTCTACAGGATTATGGAGAAGGAAGCGTCTGTAACCGCCAGCATAGGCATCAGCCTGTACCCGCAGGACGGAAGCGACGATAAGAGCCTCATCCCGAACGCGACAGAGGCCATGTATCAAGTCAAGATAAGCGGCCGCAACAACTTCCGCTTCTATCACGATCTTGATAAGGAGAAGTAGCGCGGCAGCTTCTCGGAAAGTTCCGGCGAGTCCATTGCATCGAAGGTTTTTTTGATGTCCCTGAGCCGCTCTTCTGGGTTTTGTGACGCGTAGGGCCTGCGCGAGATGAAAAATTCCGCCCTTGCCCTCCCTATCCCCGGCAGCGCTTCAAGCTCCTCCCTTCCGCAGCTGTTTGGATCGAGAGGCCTGACGGCGGTGAGCGATCTGCCGCCGCGGCCCGTTACCAGAACGTCGAGCTTATCGCCGGTCTGAACGCTCTTCGAGACAATCCCAACGAGCGGCGGGTAACTGCCGAGCGCCCTGCCGAATATCACGTGCCCGGCCCGCTCCTCCGCGATTACGTCCTTTATCTTTGTGCCGTTCGGGGCGACGCGTTCTAGCATCACAGGGTCCACCTCATGCCGCACCCACTCTTTCCATCGCCTGTAATCCCTCTCCCTTACGCGCGGCGGGTTTTCGGCCGCGGCGGCCTCCAGCCCCGACCCTGGGAATACGATCGCCCGCCTGATGTTTATTCTGCGAACAGCAAGGCCGGAACTCATCAGCTTGAGCAAAAAACGCCTGTTGATATCCAGGCTTTCGCGCGACTCCCCGGCGAGGCCAAAGAGAAAATTAATCCCGGGCAGTAGCGACGGCAGAGCGTCCGGTGTGCGCCGGACGCCGCCGGTCTCATTGATGAGCCGGATGGCTAAAAACGCCTCATCCGCAGTTACCTTGAGCCCGTTTGCGACTGTGACGGCCGGATCGATGCTCTCCAATCCGAGCGAAAGCCCATCCCCTTCGGTGTTATAACGCGCTATGGCTTGCAGGCACGACGATGATTCCTCAGGAAAGGCCGCGATGGTGAGCGGATTGCAGTTGTCCGTATGGAGAACGCTCAAGTTGGGAGCCGCAGCCCTTATCGACGAGTAGAGTTCGCTCATCCGCGCGGCGTTTGGGCGTATGCCGCCCGGCAAGCGGTCTCCGCCCCAAGAGAGTACGTTCGAGCACCGCCCAAGCCGGAAGGCCCTCACTCCCGCGGCGTCCAGCGCCGCAACCTCTCCTGTGACGCCCTGCACCCCTCTCTCCTCGTAAACGCCGCCCGCTCCCTCTGTGCAAAAGGAGCATCTGCCGTCCACCCTGTCGCACCCGCGGGACAGCTCCACCTCGGCGATTATGTTTGGGAACGACGGATGTTTTGTCACGATCGGCGCTCCCAGCGGGGCAATCTCCTCCAACAGCAGCGGGGAACGAACGGCCTGGGCGTCCCACTCGCCGGAGCGGCAGAACAGATCGAGCGACGCTTCTGGATCGCCCAAAGCGATATGATCCACGCCGTCCGGGGCGATTTTTCTGGCGCGCGAGCCGCCGCGTATCGCGTAACCGCTGCGTATAGGGCCTCCCAAGATCAGCTTGCCCCTCCTGTTTGTGCCGGCGATCATCTCCAGCTCGCGCAGCAGGAGCGGAGAGCCGCCACGGTACCGTCCGGGGACGGTCAGTCCCATGATGACGAGGACGATATCGGACGCGGCTATCCCGGCGTCCGACTCCGCGCGGTTATCCCTCCAGCGATCGCAGGTGAGGTAATTTGTCTCGAATCCGTGCCGCGCAAAGACGCCCGCGCAGTATCTTACATACGGCGAGATATACGGCGGCACGCCAAAACACGCCGGCTCATCGACGTAACCGTCCAGGATGAGCGCCCTCAAGCGCCGCGCTCCCCGCGGCTCATATTTGCGGAAAAACACCTCACTCGAACCACCTCTTTAATTTATATTATGACTATCCAATTGTCTCATGTAAAGAGATGACGGGCCGACGAACGAACGCAGCGAACCCGCGTCCGACATGGATGTCGGGCGAGCGAATCAGCTCAGGACAGAGGTGTATGAGCGGTCCAATTCGCGGAGTGAGTCGCCGGCCCGTCATCTCGGGTTCATCATTATGAAACAATTGGATACTCATAATTTATATATGGATCGGCATTTTGCGGGAGCGCATATTGTCAAATCAGCTTCGCTTAGTGTATCGTTGTCGCGTTTCCTATCATGTGGCAAAAAGAGTGTTCGAATAAAAAAGGAGGAGGAGATGACGAACAAGCTGCCAAAAGTGCCCATCGTCATTCAGACCTTCGAGGTTATAGCAAAAAACGCGGACGGGGGTGTAACGGTTTTATTATGGTGATCGACGACGAGTTGAAGGCGCGCATAGAAAGATTGACGTTAGATTTTGTACGGATTTACACCCGCACCGGGACGAGACGGGAGAGGGACGCTGAGGCTTTTTACAGGGATTGGTTCTCTTCCGTCGGATATTTCAGGGGCGGGCGTCTGTCCGGTTTTTATGAGATACCCGGGGATCACTTGGGCCGAAGTATACCGTGGTGTCTCCTCAAAGGGGACGGGGACGCCACGGTCGTCCTCCTTCATCACTACGACGTGGTCGACACGGACGATTACATGGCGCTCTGCGGCATAGCCACCGAGCCGGAAGAGCTGATGCGGGCTTTTAGGGACGGGCGCGCCGCGCTTGACGAGGAGTCAGAGAGCGACTTGGCGAGCGGACGGTGGATTTTCGGCAGGGGCGCCGCGGACATGAAGGGCGGCGCCGCGATACAGATGGCGCTGGTGGAGCGGTACGCGAAAATGGCGGAGACCGCGCCGCTTCGCGGCAATATCCTCCTGATCGGTCTGCCCGACGAGGAGAACATTTCCGCCGGCGGGCGCGCCGCGCCGAGGCTTCTTAAAAAGCTCAAGGACGAGTACGGGCTTCGCTATGAACTGGCTCTGAACGCGGAGCCGACCGAAAGGATCCCAGGAATAGGCAAACCGGCGATTTTCACCGGTTCCATCGGGAAAATAATGCCGCTGATTTACGTCAGGGGGAAGCTCTCTCACGCCGGAACGGTTTACGACGGCCTCAACCCAATAAAAATCATATCGAAGATCGTCGAAAAACTCGACGTGATTCCAGACCTGATCGACAGCGCCGAGGGCGTCGTGTCGCCAGCGCCTACGTTCCTGTACCAGAAGGACGTGAAAAGGATTTATGACGTGTCCCTGCCGCTCGCGGCGAGCGCCTACATGAACGTCATGTTCCTTCAAAGGTCCGTCGGCGAAATTATGGACGTTATCCGGGAAAAGTGCGTTTTCGCGTTCAAGGAGGCCATTGGAGACGTACAGCGCAGTTTCGACGCGTTCGCCGAGGTTGTGGGGCGGGAACCCGCCAAACTCCCGTGGGAAGCGGTCGTGAAGCTCTATTCGGAACTGTACGCGGAAGCCGTGAGGGACTCCGGTCAACAATTTGAGCGGGCGCTCGAGGAAACCGTGCGGGATATAAAGGCCAAGACAGCGTCCGGGGAGACGGATATGGTGTCCGCTTCCCACGCGGTCATCGAGCTTACGCTGCGATACGTGCGTGACACGTCTCCCGCCGTGATCGTCGCGCTCACGCCCCCCTATTACCCGGTCGTCGGGAACCCCATGCTGGGCGCCGCCGCCGACAGGGTAAACAGGGTCTGCGACGAAGTTATCGCGTTCGCCAAGGATAAATATGACGAGGAATACACGAAAAGTTACATCGTCGGCATGTCCGACCTCAGTTACTTCATGCGAAGCGGCGCGGAGGACGGCGACGCGTATGTCAGGGACAACATGCTCCCGCTGGGCAGCGTCTACGAGCTGCCTTTCGACGAAATAAGGGAAATTTCCATGCCCGTATTGAACATCGGCCCGTTGGGAAAGGATTTCCACGAGTACACGGAAAGGGTATCGAAGGAAGATTTGCTCGATCGGACGCCAGATTTGACGGCGTTCACGATCGAAAAGATACTTGGCGGTTTTGCGGCTGGTGTTTTGCCTCCGTTAACCGGTGTGATAAAATAACGTGTGGTAAACTTCAGGGATTATTCGGGCTTTTAGCGTTGGATATGCCGGGGGAGAATCTTATCGAGAGGTGATAGACGGATGTCCGGACACTCGAAGTGGGCGAACATAAAACATCGCAAGGCCGCGCAGGATGCCAAGAAAGGGGTCGCCTACCAGCGGCTCACGAAAAACATCATAGCCGCCGCGAAGGCGGGAGGGGGAGACCCCAACGCGAACTTTCAGCTCAAGGTCGCGATTGACAGGGCCCGGGAGGGTAATGTGCCGATGGACAACATCGAGCGCGCCATAAAGCGAGGATCCGGTAACTTGGAGGGCGTCACATACGAGGATATAACCTACGAGGGGTATGGGCCCGGCGGCGTCGCGGTCATGGTGGAAACGTCGACGGATAACCGCAACCGTACGGCGCCGGAGATTCGTTCGCTTTTCTCCAAGGTGGGCGGCGCTATCGGCGAACTCGGCTGTGTGGCGTGGAATTTTGAACGCCGAGGCGTCGTTACCGTGAACGGCAAAGGCGTAGATATGGACACGCTTTTAAGCGTTGCGATAGACGCCGGCGCTCTCGACATGACACAGGAAGATGACGCGTTCGAGATAATCTGCGATCCGTCCGCGCTATCTTCGGTGGCGAAGGCTCTCAAAGACGAGGGATATATTGTCGAAGGCGCGGAGGCTAACATGGAGCCAAAGACTACCGTTCCGGCCAAGTCGAAGGAGGAGGCGGCGAAACTTATGGCGATGATAGACCGCTTCGAGGAACACGACGACGTCCAGAACGTCTATTCCAACTTCGAGATACCGGACGAAATTCTGTCGCAGCTCGACTGAGCGCAAGTTCACGTGATCTGCTTAGGCATTGACCCCGGGGTCGGATTGCTCGGTTACGGCATAGTGAGCCAGCTTGGCGACGATATGAGGGCGCTCGATTACGGCGCTGTCGCAACCGCGCCCGGACGCCCGCTCTCCGAGCGGCTTGGCGCCCTATACGCCGAGGTCTGTCAAAAAATCGAGGAATACGAGCCCGATATTATCGCCGTCGAGAAGCTCTTTTTCGGGCGAAACAAGACGACCGCCGAGATGGTCTTTCAGGCCAGGGGCGTCGTCCTGCTCGCGGCGTCACTCGGCGGGTACGTGCCTTACGAGCCGAAGCCTTCCGAAGTGAAACTGGCCGTTTGCGGGAACGGCACCGCCGAAAAATCTCAGGTGCAGGGCATGGTTCGCTGTCTGCTCGGCTTAAAGGAGATCCCGCGCCCGGACGACGCCGCGGACGCACTTGCCATCGCGATCACCGGCCTTTCGCTCGCTGTTTACGACAGCGCGAACAGGGTGACGGTGCAGTGATACGCTCCCTCTCCGGAACAGTTACAGCGGTCGGCGACGAATATATCGCGCTCGACGTCTCTGGGTTCGGGCTCGAGGTATTCGCGTCCGGCAGTCTCTTGTCGAAGGCGGTGGCCGGCGAGTTTCTCACCTGCGCCGCGTACCTTCAGGTCACGGACTCCGGCATGGCGCTTTTCGGGTTCTCCGACGAGAGAGAGCGGGCGCTTTTTCTGGAATTGACGCAGGTAAAGACGATGGGAGGCAAGCTATCCATCGCGCTTTTGCGCCATCTGGACGTCGAGACGATAGTTCAGGCGATCATAGCGGAGGATTCCTCGCGGCTTGCTGTCCAAGGTTTGGGGCCGAAGCGGGCCGAGAGGATATGCTTCGAGCTGAAGTCGAAGGCGCAGAAGGCTCAGAAAGGGTTCGGCGCGATTTTGGGCGCGCCTGGTCTGGCGCGTACCGCCGGCGGGAGCGGCTCTCTTGACTCCGGCGTGGCGGCCGGGCTTGTCGGGCTTGGCTTTTCGCAGAGCGAGGCCTTCCGCGCCATATCGTCCTGCAAGGCCGAATTTCCTGAGCGGGAATGGACTGAGGAGACGCTGATGATGTCCGCCCTCACTAAAATGCAGAGGATAAGCGCGAGATGAGCGGAGAGGGCAAGCCCATCGAGGTTATGAAAAGAGACAGGGAGGACGAGCCGCTCTCGCTCCGGCCGCTGGCTTTACAGGAGTTTATTGGGCAGGAGGCATTGAAGGACAAGCTCTCTATCTTTATCAGCGCCTCGCGGAGCAGGGAGGAACCGCTGGATCACACGCTTTTCTACGGGCCGCCGGGCCTTGGAAAGACGACGCTTGCCGGGATAATCTCCAAAGAGATGGGCGGCGACCTGAGGGTCACGTCCGGGCCGGCGCTTGAGCGCGCGGGCGACTTGGCCGCGATACTTTCTAACATCAGGCCAAACGACGTCCTTTTCATCGACGAGATACACAGGATGTCAGCCAATATCGAGGAGATACTGTACCCGGCGATGGAGGATTTCTGCCTCTCGATAATCGTCGGCAAAGGGCCGCTTGCCAGAAGCATACGTCTTCAGCTTCCGCGTTTCACCCTTATTGGCGCGACGACCAGGCTCGGGCTTTTGACATCGCCCCTTCGCGCCCGTTTCGGAATAGTCGAGCAGCTCCATCTGTACACCCCCGACGAACTGACGCGGATAGTGCAAAGAGGCGCCGATGTAATTGCGTCGGAAATTGTTCCGGAGGCCGCGATGGAGATCGGCCTTCGCGCGCGCGGCACGCCAAGGGTGGCGCTCAGACTCCTCCGCAGGGTTCGCGACGTGGCTCAGGTCAGGGGAGTAAGTGTAATAGAGCGCGGCTTGGCGGGCGCGGCGCTCGATATGCTGGGCGTGGATTCATACGGCCTGGACGAGCAGGACAGGAAATTTTTAAGCGCCCTGCTGGAACTGTTCGACGGCGGTCCGGTCGGCCTCTCGACGCTCTCCGCCGCGCTGAATGAGGACACCCAGACGATAGAGGACATATACGAGCCGTATCTCATCCAGAGGGGGCTTCTCGAACGCACTCCAAGAGGACGCAGGGCGACGAAGAACGCCTACGAATATATGGGCGTGACGCCGTCGGCTTCATACAAACAGCTCATGCTCATTGAAGACGATATTACGGAGAGCGGAGTATGAGCCAAAAAAGTGCTGTCGAGGTTTATCAAGTGATTCGATCTTATAATTGCGGGGAGCGTGTGTCAATGTCCAGTTTTGTGCATCACTTCAAAAGAAATCGGCTTTATTTTGGAGCGTTTATAATTTCGCTCGTTCTCCTGTTCGCTCGAGACGCCTCCGCGGTCGAGAATTTCACCATTAAAATCGGCGTCGACATTGGCGCTTCGTCCGGCAGTCTACTGGGACAGGGCATCTCCCTGCGCGACGCCAAAGGGGTAAAGGGGAGCGCCCCTAGCGGCACGCGCGTCACCTTTGACGGTGCCAAGCTCGCCGTCGGGAGCAAGAAATTCTCTCTGCCCTTGGACGTAAAGGCGTCCGGCGGACTCGGCTGGAACGCCTCCAGGTACCGGGGCTCGCTCAGGATAATCGGCGCGCCGGGCGCTCCTGGAAAATTCACCGTCATCAACGAAGTGGGGCTGGAGGACTATCTGCGCGGCATCCTCAAGATAGAGATGAACCCCGAGTGGCATCCGGAGGCGCTCAAGGCGCAGGCGATACTAGCCCGCACGTACGCGGTAAAAAATCGCGGGCGGTTCGCGAGTAAGGGATTTGACCTCGATAACACACAGAACACTCAGATATACAGGGGCATGAACGCGGAGGATCCGCGCACCGACGCGGCGGTACAGGCGACGCGCGGGCAGGTGCTCACATGGAACGGGCGTCCGGCCGATATTTACTACCACTCAGACAGCGGCGGCGCTACCGCGGACATATCTCACGTCTGGGGTTCGAGCCTTCCTTATCTGAGGCCTCAGAAGGAAAGATTCGCTTACGCGTCGCCCTATTCGAACTGGAATACGTCGCTCTCGTCCGCTCAGGTGGAGGCGGCGCTCGGGAAAATCGGGAAATCCGTCGGCAGGGTCACCGGGGTGGAGGTCGCCGCGAGGGATTCTAACGGCAGGGCCGTGACGCTCCGGGCGCGGGGAACCTCAGGAACGGCGGATTTGAGCGCGCACGCGTTTCGGATGGCTGTCGGAAGCAGCGTCCTGCGCAGCACTAACTTTGAAATCGCTGGTGTCACCGCTGCGGTGTCTTCGCAAACAGCGCCTTTGCAAACATCGCAGCCCGAACCGGCCCCCGCGGCCGAACAGCCGCCGCGAAAAACCCAAAGCCTGGCCGAGATAGCCGCGCAGAGGGATCCCCTCCTTGAACTGACGAACGGCGGCGTCTTCACGAGGGACGAACTCATAGACATGCTGATGAACCCTGAAAAGCGCGAGTCCTATCTCGAAATCGGCCTGGAGCGCGCCACGGGGATGACGCCGCAGGCAAAACCGGCGCAGACGCCGCAACCTACCGTTCCGCGCGCGGCGCCAGCGCCGACGCCGACGGGCGCATCCGGCGGCGCGTTCACTTTCAAGGGGAGAGGATGGGGACACGGCGTCGGGATGTCGCAGTGGGGCGCAAAGGCGATGGCCGATAGCGGGGTAAAGTGCGCGGATATCCTGCTGCATTACTTCCCCGGGACAAAAATTGGCGGATAGCGCCGCGCCGGATATTGGCCTCGCGTCGTCGTACTCTTACGAACTTCCAGAGGAACTGATCGCTCAGAACCCTTCCGACATGCGCGACGCGTCGCGCCTCATGCGTCTTGCGTCCGGGCGCGTGTCTCACGGCGTATTCTCCGATCTCCTGAGGCTTTTGCGTCCGGGCGATCTGCTTGTGATGAACGATACGAGGGTCTTTCGGGCGCGCCTTGCCGGTAAAAAAATACCGGGAGGCGCGTCTGTCGAGATATTCTGCCTGAGTCAGATGCCGGGAGACGAATTTTCGTGGAAGGCCCTGGTTCGTCCGGGCCGTAAACTGCCGCCCGGTTCTCTGGTCGAACTCGCGCCCGGTTTTTCGCCGCGCCTGGTGGCGTCAATCGGTGAACGGTTGGAGGACGGCGCGTGCGCGACGCGCCTCCCGGAGTGTATTCCGCCGGAGGAGCTTTTCGAGCGCTGCGGGCAAGTCCCCCTTCCGCCTTACATAAAAAACAGTTCAGCGCCGCCGGAGAGATACCAGACCGTTTACGGGAAGCGCGAAAACGACAGATCCGTAGCCGCGCCGACCGCCGGCCTGCACTTCACCCCCGAACTGCTGGATCGTCTGGAGGCGTCTAGCGTCGGACGCGAGTTCATCACGCTGGACGTCGGCGTCGGCACGTTTCGGCCAGTCAAGGCCGCTCTTATAAGCGAGCACAAAATGCACAGGGAACGATGCGCGATCAGCCCTGACGCGGCGGAACGGATAAACGCGGCAAAGAGGGAAGGCCGCAGGATAATAGCCGTAGGCACTACGGTGGTGAGGACGCTCGAATCGATGGCGGACGAGTCCGGGATACTCAGCCCGGGCGAACTAGAGACCGAAATTTTTATCACGCCGGGTTATCGTTTCAAGGCGGTCGACGCCCTTTTGACGAATTTTCATCTCCCCCGCAGCACGCTCCTGATGCTGGTCTGCGCCTTCGCCGGTTACGACGCCGTGATGAGCGCGTACATGGAAGCCGTAAGAGAGAGATACCGCTTTTTTTCCTTCGGCGACGCCATGTTGCTGGAGTGACCGTCCTTGGAGGACATGATTGCCGCGTTATCCGCTTTGATGTATTATTATTATGAAACGGCCGTGAGATGAGCAGAAACTCAACAGATGGGCAGAAACGCTATTGACTTATGTGTGCTTTCGCTTAAAATACATCTTCGTGATGTGAGCCGTTAGCTCAGTCGGCAGAGCACCGGATTTTTAATCCGGGTGTCCCGGGTTCGACCCCCGGACGGCTCACCATCATAAAATCATTACCCAGCGGTCCCATCGTCCAGCGGTCTAGGACACCGCCCTTTCAAGGCGGCGACACGAGTTCGAACCTCGTTGGGACCGCCAGAAATACCAAGGCTCCAGGGCAATCACCCTGGGGCCTTTTTGTTACCCTAAAAAACTTTGCGCCATATTTGCGCCAAGGGAAGAAACTTGCCCGTTCACGTCAATGTTTGACGCACCCTGTAATAGTGCTTATAATCATCTTATGTTAAATTTTATCTGGAAGGAGGGGTATAGCATGACGAAGATTCGCGCACTGAGGCAGGCCCGGGGGCTGAAACTGATTGACTTAGCCTATGCGACAAAGGTTCACCCGACACAACTAACCAGCATCGAGCGCGGCCACTTGGCGGCGTCAGCCAGGGCAAGAGAGGCCATTTGTGCTTTTCTTGAAGTCGACAAAGGGGCGCTTTTTGACGAAGGCAATATTGCGGTGTGAGTTTGGAACACAATTTGGAACACAGAAAAAAGCCGCGCTTACGGCGCGGCAGAGGAGGGAGAAACTGTTGAGCTATCGTAACGATTTTACCATGATTCGCTATGGAGACAAAGAATATTTGTTGAGGCCGGAAACTCTAAAAGTTTACAAGGCACTCGCGGCCAAAGGGGACGAGTGGCTCTTGCACAAGCTGTTCGCCACCCAAAAGCCTGTCGAACGCGAGACCGCGATGCGCCCGATGGAGGCACAAATCTATAACACTCTGAACGAGAAAATTTCCGGCGCGGGATCGATGGTGGAGCTTAAACGTACCGCCAGCGACCTCCAGTATCTAGCGAACGACAGAACCCACTCGGAGGTGTTCCGGGCAGAAGCAAAAGCCTTGCTTCGAAAGGCAAACTCCAGGATCAAGGGCCGCCTGTCGAGTGCTAACAAGGCCGCAAACCCCTTGCGCGCTCCAAAGCCACGCGCCCGCGCCCACCGCAGGCCAACGAGGGCGCACGGTTCAAGCGGAGGCTCGTCCGGTGGTTCCGGCGATAGCGGCGACGGAGGCTCGGACAGTCCCGGCCCCGACCAACCTGACCCACCCGCGCCTATCGCACGGGCGCAAAGTTCCCATTCTGTAACACCCCACTCCAAAAAAGATAAACTCAGATACTATAACAGGCGCGTATCCCGCCGCTCATGGTTCATGGCTGAGGGGGGGCGAGCGGCATGAACTCGATCAAAAACCGCGAGCTTCCGCAACTCCCCGTCGATCAGCCACTCATGGTCAATGACGTTGACGCCGCAAGGTTGCTAGGTGTGTCGGCCAGCTATTTGCGCAAAAGCCGCTCAACAGGCGCTGTCGGCCACAGGACGCCGCCGCCGCCGTTCGTCCGGGTAGACGGCAGAAGGCTTTACAGAGTCGCAGACCTCCGGGCTTGGGTCGCGGCGCTCGAAGCAAAGGCGGTGATCTAATGGCCTCTCTTAATTATTACGATGTAGAGAGTTCTTTTTTGGCGTTTAGTGCTTCTAAAGGTTTTGGCACCTTGTGGCAGGTTGAAGCCGATGGAAAGATTCACCGATTCAGCCTCGAGGGTGACAAGCACGGGGAACGATCGGGCGCTTACCTCTTGTGGCCGGAAGGCCGGAGTTTTGACGGCAAGCCTCATGGTTGGCTTCAGGATTTTCACGAGGGCGGCGAAAAACACTTCTGGCAATACTACAATCGAGACAACCCCCCGCCAAAGAAAAGGCTCACAGATGCGGAACGTCATGCGGCCAGGACACGACGGGAAGCGGAGGAGCGGCAAGAAGCCGAGCATCGGCGCGAAGCTCTTAAATTGGCCTATAGTGTATATCAGGCGGCTCAACCGATTTGGGAAGCGTCGGATCACCCATATTTACTCGAAAAACACGTTAGGCCGGTCGGGCCTCTGCGCGTCGGTTCGGTGCCGTCGAAGTCCGGCAAGCAGATCGGCGGCGTCCTGTTCATTCCCATGTGTGACGTTTTGAGCGGTGAGTTTGTCGCTTTGCATCGCGTCTTTCCTTGGAGGGACAAGGAAACCGGTCGTTTTCCCAAAGGCTGGCACCCTGGGACGTGTGGCGGCGTTTTCACCATCGCCGAAGATGTTCGGCGCGGACCGGTGTTCGTCTGTGAGGGTGTCGCAACCGCGTTAACGGCGTATGACTTGTGGGTTGAGGAAGGCACACCGGAAGCGCCGGGCGAGTTTGTGCCGTCTTGCACCGTTGTTGCGGCTATGGATTCCGGCAACCTCGTCCGTCAGGCCCGGGGGATAAGGCGGAAGTACGCAAACCGCCGCCTCTTGATTGTTAAGGACGATGACGAGGCCGGGGCAAAGGCCTCGATCGCTGCGCTCGAGGCTGATTTTGATGGCGTCGTCGATGTGCCGAGGGCGGGGTGATCGGCATGGGGCTCGATATTAATGACGCGGTCCTCGAACTGGGGCCGGACACCGTCGGCGCAAGCCTTCGGGCGCAAGTTGCCAAGGCAAAAGCGCCGAAAGTCCGCGAGGCGAAGGAAGCCGCCGCGCCCGAAAGTATCGACGGCACCGCATACGTGCCGCCTCAAAAGGCATCTGCCCTTATGGAAAAAAACATTCCGGCTATACGCTGGGCTATACCTGGAATTATCCCCGAAGGCTTGAGTATCCTCACCGGACGCGGAAAACTCGGCAAAAGCTGGCTAGCGCTCGATATTTGCCTTGCAATCTCAACGGGGCACTTGGTACTGGGGAAAATAGCGGTCGAAAAAGGCCCGTGTTTGTATCTCGGACTCGAGGACAGCGAGAGACGGTTGCAAGATCGAATCAAGCAGCTTGGATATGGGCTCTGCGGACTGGAAAACCTCTCGTATTATCACGCCGGAACTATTCCGCGACAGCACAAAGGCGGCATTGAATGGCTTGACCGATGGCTCTCGGAATGCCCATCGGCGCGCCTTGTCGTTATAGATATACTCGCAAAATTCCGAAAACCGCACACCAGAGGAGGGGATGTCTATCAAGAAGACACCGACACAATGGGCGCTATCAAGGCGCTTGGAGACCGTCACAACACCGCCATATTAGTGATTACTCACGACAACAAATCGAAAAACAACGATGACATCATTGACAATATATCTGGCTCGTCCGGTATCGCAGGGGCCGCTGATGCGCTTCTATTCCTGCAACGAGCGAGGCTTGATAAAAACAACGCAACAATCACCATTACCGGGCGCGACGTTGACGAATCGAAATGCGCCCTTACCCGCAATTCGTTCCAATGGCACCTCGAAGGCGACGCGGACGAGTTTAACCTAACCAGGGAAAGAAAAGCGATATTTGATTTCCTGAAACAAAACGATGTCCCTGCAAGCATTGACGAGGTATCAATGGCGCTTGACATTAAAAAGACTGCCGCAAAATCGCTTTTATACAAGATGTCAAAAGCGGGTAGCCTTCTCGTCGAATCCGGCAAATTCTCTATACATAAACAAAATACTACACCAAAAGAAGATGATGATGTGTGATTTATGGGAACTTGAGGAACTGTGGGAACTTGAGGAACTGCGGGAACTCGGGAACTCTTTGTGAAAGTTCCTAGAGTTCCTGAGAGTTCCTTTAGGGCTGGAACTCTGTGAAATGTTGGTATGACTGTGTTTAGAGTCCTTTTTTGGGGTGAGTTCCCAGAGTTCCCGTTTTTTATATGTTTTGCGGTTACGAGAGGGCTCAAATACGGGGAATGCGGTGTTTATCAGCGTTTACGGCATACTGAGCGCGGGCGCGTCGAGTTCCCGCAAAAGTTCCTTCAGGAACGGGAACTCGACAGGAACTCTGGGAACGGGAAGTATTTTTTTCGAGGGAGCGATGGAAAATGATACAGATCAATGGTAAGGATTTTTGGACTGCTGAATCTTCCTTTGGCGACAAGGAATACAAAGGGTTGTGCTGCGAGCAATGCAACAGGCTATGGGCGGCACGCGCGAGGAAGCGCAAGAAGTCCGACAGATATCCATACTACGGCGCGTGCGGGGGTTATCTCACAGAGAACGTTTTGCGGATACTGGCCGCGCTTGAAGCGCCGTGCCGGTACTGCGGTGATGTCCCGTGGATTTCCTGCCGCCCAAGGGATCACGTGACAATCTCTTGTGAGAACGAGGACTGCTCTTATTACATGAGCACCGACATAGACGGCGGGGGGCTTTTAGAGGCCGAAGCAGTGAAAAGATGGAACTATCTCAATACCGGGAAACTAAAAGAACCACGCATAAAGGCCGTGTCAGGGGTGATCAGATGAAAATCACAATAAGCAACAATCTTTACGTCGAGGATATGCCCGCGCCCCTGGCCGAACGCGCGTATTGTGATTTGACCGTGCCGAATCCCGAATACGTGAAGCGCGAAAGGCTGGACAAGTGGTTAGACAACACAGAACCAGAACTGACGCTGATGCGTGCTTTCGGCGATGGCTCATACATATTGCCGCGCGGGTACTGTGGACAATTCCTTTCTTTGGCGCGGGGGGCCGGAACACCCGTGAACGTAGTAGATAAACGCCTCGTCTTGCCAAAGATTGATTTGTCATTCAAGGGCGAGCTGCGCGACTATCAGCAAAGGGCGTTTGACGCAATGGCTAAAGAGTCTTGCGGCGTTCTCGTCGCGCCTTGCGGCAGCGGCAAAACAGCAATTGGCATGGCACTCATAGCGCGCCGCAAACAACCGGCACTTGTCTTGGTTCACACTCTTGACCTGCTGAAGCAGACGAGAGAATCGGCGCGGCGGTGGTTGAATGTTGAGGCCGGGACTGTTGGCGATGGCGCATTTGATATCAAACCCGTCACCGTTGGCACGGTTCAGACGGTACGGAAACACCCCGAATTAGCGCGCATGTTCGGGCTTGTATTGCTCGACGAATGCCAGCATTCTCCCGCGCTAACCTACACAGACACACTTCAAACTTTCCCTGCCGCATATCGCTACGGCCTCACGGCGACGCCAAAAAGAGACGACGGCCTAGAGTGCTTTATGACTGCTGTGATAGGGCCAACACGTCACGTGATCACACGAGATGATTTAAGGGCGGCAAACGTCCTGGTAATCCCGCACATCGAGTTTATAAGGACGGCGTTCAATTACCAGTACGTCGATGACTGGACGGGTATGATATCCGCACTCACAAACGACGCCGGCCGCAACAACCTTATTTATCGGATCATCTGCCACCTGCTCGACGACGGGCGGCGAGTGCTTGCGCTATCTCAGCGGGTGGGACACTGCGAGGCCCTTTACCGCGCGGTAGAGCGTTTTAGGCCAGGGGTGGCGGCGCTTGCGATAGGCACCCGTAAGAAAGAGCGCATTGACGGAATATGCCGCATATCGTCCGGCGAAGCTCAAGTATTATTCGCAACGCAATTGGCCGACGAGGGACTTGATGCGCCGATCCTTGACGCTGTACTACTTATGACGCCACAGCGTAGCGAGAGCAGGACAATACAGCGAGCCGGGCGGGTACTGAGGGCGCTCGACGGCAAGCCGCAACCGCTCGTAATAGACCTCGTTGATGACAAGGTGGGCATACTACGCAACCAGGCGCGTACACGCTTCTTTAACGCATATCGGCAATTATCGCCGGGTGCACGGCTTCCGGAATGGCTTAACGACAGAAGAAGGGCGGCGGCATGATGGAATTATTTAGATGGCTTAGCGATAAAAAAAGGGGGACGGCATGATGGACACTGACGCAAAGGCAAGCATTCGAGACGGGAAGACATTGGCTTTTAATACCGCATTGGTGGTGGAACTCGCGGCGCTGGCAAAAGGGCCGGAATTGGGACGCGAGAAGGCCAGGCAATTCGCCGCTATGAGGGACGCCGACGCAGACTTCGAGCCATATTTAAAAAAGCTCGCGGTTCACGTGGAATCAGGCGGCGATCGGCTTGCGCGGGCGCTTCAAATCGTCCGGCTCATTGGCGGCGCGGCGGGCACTGAGATGGACCAACGGGATTATGATGGGGAATGGGATACTCTGGTGCGCGAGTTCCGAAAGGGGCTTGTGTCTGGACAATCACCAAGAGAGAGCGCCGATGGCACGCTCGAGGATTTATTCAGCGAATGCGGCAAGCTCGCCGCCGACATCATATGCGCCGCACTGCCGAATAGTTTTGAAGATGGCGCATCGAAAGCGGACGTGGCAAAACTCGCGGGACTTGTCACTGATGTTTTTGCCGACGGTATGGAAGGGGCTTTGATATGATGCAAGTTTCAATTGGGATTGATCCGGGCGCAAAGGGCGCGATAGCGGCGATAAACGTTCAGACGCTTGAAGTTATCGAGGTGACTGACACGCCGACAATAGAGAAGGTGTTTGACATTTCCGAAATGGCCGCCGTGATCCGGCATATGTCTCTCCTTGGCGTTGCAGTGGTCACGCTCGAACAGGGGCAAGCAATGTCAGGCCAGGGGGTAACAAGCACCTTCTCGACCGGTCGAGGGTTCGGGATATGGGAAGGTGTACTGGGCGCGCTCGACGTGCCGTATAGGGTTGTCAGGCCGCATGTGTGGACAAAGAAGGTTTTGGCCGGGGTGCCGGGTGAAGGGAAAGAGCGGTCAATCCGGTTCGCCATGCGGATGTTTCCAGGGTGCGAGTTGACGCCAAAAGGAAGCCGCAAGCCTAGGGACGGCAGGGCGGACGCTCTCTCTTTGGCGTATTATGGTATAGTGGTGTAAACGGGCGCACGTCTAGGGGGGAAACACAATGACGCCAAAACAGACTAGGTTTGTGGAAGAATACCTGATAGATATGAACGCCACTCAAGCCGCTATCAGGGCGGGATACGCCGAGAATACGGCATACTCGGTTGGACAGCGATTGATGAAGAATGTTGAAACTGAAATCAATTCCGCCCTCGCCGAACGCTCCAAACGAACGGGGGTCACCGCCGACCGCGTTGTACAGGAGCTTGCCCGTATCGCCTTTGTGGACACTAGACAGATATTCGAGTGGGGGCCTGACGGTGTAACCTTGCGCCCGTCTGACGAGCTGACCGACGATGAGGCGGCTATTGTGGCCGAAGTGTCCGAGACGCGCAGCGCGGTTGGCGGCAGCATAAAGGCCAAGCGCTTCGACAAGCTCAAGGCCCTTGAGCTCTTAGGCAGCCACCTCGGCATGTTTAACGACAAGGTGGAAGTTAACGCGACAATCACCCCCGCTTCCATTCTGGAGGCGCTTGATGCGAGGGGAGGCAACAGTGATGCGCAAGCATGACGATCCTATCCGGGCAGCAAAGGCGTTGTTGGCTATGGCTAAAAATCCCGAGACGCCAGCGGAAGTCAGGGCCGCTATATACATGTACATCATCGACCGGGCGCTCGGGGAGCCCCGGGAATCTGGTGGGCTTACACTCTGCTAAAGATGACTGGCGAACAGGCCCGGGGTGTGGACGATATCCCCGGGCCTGAATTTATTTATGGCAGGTTGAGCAGGTTGACCACGTTGGCGGGGTGCTTATCCGAAACCTTCTCAATCTCCGCCTCCTGCTTTTATCCCCTGGCTGCGGATCGCCTCCGCTATCTGTTCCCATGTGGAGATATCCGGGCGGTTGCATATTACCTGCCAGTAGTACAGATGGGATTTTGGTACAGGGCAAGGATCGTCAGTTACAGGCGCTGGATAACAGCGGATAAACATATGCCCGCTGTCGTAGTACATAATGTTGCTCCCGTCGTCAAAAGACCGCGTATGCGTATGGAAGCCGCCGCCTAAATCGTTGTATATAGGCTCGCTGAATATCGTTACCTCTCCTTGATCTGTCAATTTCGTATCCTCCTTGATTGATTTGATACCGCCAAAGGGGGTAGACTGTATCGACCCCCTTTGGAGGGTGCTTTATGGGCGGGAATGTCTCTTGGTTGGGTTGTTCCCGCTCATGTCTTCCTTTTGGCGGCGCGTCGCGTTGTACGGCATGTACCGATGCAACGGACACATGGCAGACACGCAATCTTCTATGCCGTCGCGATAGAACGCCATGCACTCGTAACAACGCGCGTAGATCGCCTCGTCATACCCCAGCCTCTCGCCGTTCAGGAACCTTATGTACTCTGCCCTGCCCTTAGCCTGCTTCCCGTATTTCTCGATCTGCGCCAACTGATACGCGGTGTCCATTTTTTGCCTCCCGTCCGTTTTCCAGGCCCTTGCTATCACTGGGTTCATTTTTAAAGCTCCGGGCAAATAGCCGCCTAACTTTGTTTTAGAGGTATAAAGACACCCCCTCGTCAAAGTCACATGCGTTACGCCCTTTCTTTCCCTCTGTGGCATGGACTCCATCCATGCGATACGGAGGTACTTTGCCGCAGGGGGGCCTTATATGCCCCGGACTCAAGTTATCCCCCCGTTGGCCCACGCCGCCCCCTACGCTATCGAAAAGCGTCTCATCTCGCTTGCCTTGGTGAACATGCTGTGTGCCCCATCGTTGTTTCCTCCTTTGGCGTTGGCCGCCTTGGTAGATGGGATAAATATATGTCTAGACAAAGTAAAAAAGATCGGCAGAATTGCTTATTATTAGTCTAGGCAAATAAAATATAATTTGCGTCATAAGGGGTGATCTAATGGAATGCTTACAAGGCAATTATCTATCAGTTATTGAGGCTGCTGATATATTAGGCGTTTCAGCTATTCGCGTGCAGCAGTTATGTCAATCAGGTAGGCTTCCGGCTGTTAAATTTGCTCGTGACTGGCTTATCCACGAAGAATCAATTAGGAATCATGCCCCCGGCAAACGCGGCCCGCGCACCAACAAGGAGAAGCTCGCTGACGAGTTGGCCGGGATACGCGAGGAACTGGCCGCCGTCGCTGAAACGAAGAAGGCCGAAGGCGAGTAATGGGGTTTACAATCACGGCGGCGGAACTGATAGCCTTCCTCGCGTCTAAAGGCTTTCACAGGGAGACCGAACGCGCCCGGCATGGTGTCAAGATGGTGAAAAGTTCGTTGAGATTGCCGATACCGGCGCACACCGGGGATATGAAGCCGGGTACGGTAAAAGATATCCTGAGAAAAGCTGGGTATACCGGCAGCGACGTTATGAAATGGAGGAACGAGCAATGAAAAATTACAACCTATCCTTGATTTTTTATCCACAGGTGGGGGGCGGCTATACGGTTATATGTCCTGAACTGCGGTGCTGTGTAACAGAAGGCGACACCAAAGAGGAAGCGCGAAGAAACATAATAGGCTTGATTGAAGACTTTTTGCCGGACGAAACAACCAATACTAGCGAGCTTGACGAGCAGATGTTCCGTGAGGGACTGTGCATGAAAGGCAAAGAGTTTGAAGATATCGACGCGGAAATAACAGACGCTGGCGAGGTACATTTCCCCGGCGTGAAAATAGTAAATGTCGCTTGACGCGCCGAACTGACAGACGCCAAAGGGGAATAGCCACATGATGAAGAAGTTGCGGATATACCTCGATACCAGCATTATTAGCCACCTCGACGCGCCGGATGTGCCGGACAAGGAAGCCGACACGATACAACTGTGGGAAGATATCAAGGCGGGGAAGTATGAGGTTGTGATTTCAGACCTCACGATCGTTGAACTTGAGGAAACACCCGAACCGAAATTATCTTTTATGCGGTCAATGCTCGCAGAAATTCATACTGAATATGTTGATCGAAACGATGAATCAAAGCGATTAAGTGAGTATTACGTCAAGTTTGGCGGTCTGCCTCCTAAGAGTTACAACGATGCCGCGCATATCGCAATAGCTACTGTGCGCGGCTGTGATATCGTCCTGTCTTGGAATTTCCGTCATATCGTCAACTTTCGCGCGATAAAAGCGGTTGAGGCTGTCAACATAAGAGAGAGCTATAACGTAGTACGCATCATGTCACCGACAATGATGCTAAACGAGGAGGAATGAGCATGATATTTGATTGCGAGGATATCCACAGGGTGAGGCTTGAAATGGCAGAGCGCTATTCAAAAATGTCAGAAGAAGATGCGGAATGCGATTTCAAACAACGCGCGGAAAATGGTCGCCGCGCTATCGAGGAGATACGCCGCGCCAATGCGGCTAAGGCTGTATAGAGCCGGTAACGCGTAGCCGAAGCGTGACGCCAAAGGGGTCTGTCAAATTCAGATCCCCGGCCCGCCATTGCGTCCGCAGGTGTCGCGATGTGACTGAATCCAATCTTGGATCGACGTGCATAGCCCCTGGCCCGGACGGCTCACATTCCCCGCCCCGCCAAGGGAAAGCGAACGGAAAACTACTAAGCTCAAAATTGAGCCGAGCATAGCAACGGTTTTCAACGTAAGCTCAAAATTGAGCCGACATAAATCATAGCGTGTCAGGCTGGATTGCAAATCTGCCATAGACTTTGGCGAGGCCAAAAACTCGCACCCTAAAATTGGGGGGCCAATTCAAATGACCGGCTTTAATTACCGAATCCGGTAGACTGGACAAATAATCTTAAACTCAAAAGCGCATCTTTATTTAGTGATTGTTAGGGTTGGTCAGGGTGTCCCATTTGGGACACCTCGACGCCGAGGTTACATCCCCCCTCGCCAATGGGAGGGTATCCATTCGATGGATACCCTTTGGCGGGGATCAAGATAAGCGTTAGGGGATATGCGGCCTCAAAAGGCCAGCGTAGACGCGCACAGACGGCCCAAGTTGGGATTAGGTGATAACTTAATCGTCCGGCGCAAAGATACGCGCTGTACGTGCGTTATAAGGCTATGCTGATTCGATCCGGCGTATTCTACCGACAATCTTTTCCCCTCTGGTGCGGCGGTTGAGTGCTTGCACGGCGTGGAGCTTCTGTTTCGGCGCGAGGTGCGCATATCTCATCGTCAGCTTGAGGTTGCTGTGATTCAGAAGCTCGCAGACTACCGTAAGGTCAACGCCGCGCATAACCAATTGCGACGCGAAATCGTGCCTCATGTCGTGCCAGCGGAAGTTATCAATCCCCGCCTCCCTCAGAACCCTTTCCCACGAGCGACGGGCGTTGTCTAGCTTTTTGCCTGTTTTAGGTGAAGGGAATATCAGATCGCCGTCGCCGGTATGCGCAGACTGCCCGCGCCAAGAGGAAAGTATGTCATGGGCGTCGTCGTTCAGAGGGATGCGCGCTGTCTCGCCGTTCTTGGACACCTCGCCGCGAAGCGTGAGTGTCTGCGATTCGAAGTCAACGTCAGACCAGAGGAGGCTAAACAGAGTGTTGCGCCTTATGCCTGTGTTAAGCGACAACAGAACGGCGGGACGCAGGTAGTCCCAGAACTCGCCGCACGTCTTGCCGCCTTTTTTCCTTTGGAGCCGATCCTCGCGGGCTGTGAGCGCAGATTCAAGGCGTTCGCGCTCGTCGTCGCTGAGATAGCGGATGATGTTCTTCGAGTCTGATTCTTTCAGCTTGCCAAGGCGTTGCAGTGGGTTGGACTCGATTAGCCCGCGCTTGACGCCCCAATTGATCGAGCTCCTTAGCGTCGAAAGTATCCGGTTCACCGTCGCGGCCTTAGCCCCCGCTTGCAACCGGGCAGTTCTCCATTTCTCGAACATGATAGGCGTCAGCTCGTCGATTGGCTTGCTGAAATACTGGCCGAAGTCGGCTGTAATTTTTCTGATGGTCTCGTCCGCGCTCTTGAGGCCCTGGCTTGCCGCCCGGAAGTAAACGTCATTCAGGTATGAGCCAAGGGTGAGCTTTTCGACGGGCTTTTCCTTCTTGACACTCTCACCTTTGGCGATTTTGGTTGCCACCTCGCGGGCCATTTCTCGCGCCTGTGCGACTGTGAGCGCGTCGGCGGGACCGAGTTTATGATGCGCTTTTTTGCCGCTCGCCTCTCGATAGTCGGCATACCACGTCCTGTTTCGAGTCCCTACATAAAGCCGGAGATTATCGCACCCCTCATCTGTCACCCAATAGGGTTTGTCAGCGGGCTTGAGCGCGGCTATGTTTGTCTGCGTAAGGCGAATTTTCATTGCGATCCCTCCCCCAAAAACTTTGCGCCACATTTGCGCCAAAGAAATTATAAAGTATGGAAAAATTTAGAACAAGAGGGAAAAGAAATAATCGTGTAGATTATTGGTATATCTGCGTTTATAAGATATGAAGTAAGCAATGCCAGCGCCCGATAAATGCCATGTCACCGCCCTTTCAAGGCGGCGACACGAGTTCGAACCTCGTTGGGACCGCCAGAAATACCAAGGCTCCAGGGCAATCACCCTGGGGCCTTTTTGTTACTTTACAGTCTATTTACAGTTTTCAATGCAAACGCCTATTTCCCCCGAACGCCCATTCTGACTGCTTTCGGCCTTGACGGGGAAATTCAGCGATGATATCCTATTATAGAAGAGCTTGAACGGATAGCCGATGAGTGAAGTTACTTTCACTGACGACGCGCGAACAGGGAGAGACTGGCCGATAATCTTTCCGGGATAGGTGAGGAAATAGCAGCCCCCAAAGGACGACGCGCTCCACATTGCAATAGCTACGGTATATGGATGTGACATTATTCTGTCGTGGAACTTTCGCCATATTGTGAACCTGAGAGCGATAACAGCCGTTGAGGCGGTGAATATTCAGGAAGGTTACCGGGTGCTTCGGGTAATGCACCCCACGATGCTTCTGAGGGGGGAATAACATCATGGATTTGTCTAGATTCAATGCCGACGACATTCACGAGTTGCGTATCCAAACAGCAGAGAGATACCGAAACATGACTGAGGAAGATGCGGAGCGGGATTTCCAGCAGAAAGCCGAAAATACGCGCCGCGCTATCGAAGAGATACGCCGCGCCAATGCGGCTAAGGCTGTATAGCGCCAGTAAGATGTCAAAAGAGAGGCAGGACATACACCAAATCATCGATACACTGTCAGACGATGGAATAAGAAAGCTGGCTCCCTATGCCGCTTTTTTGCGGCGTCAAGACAGGACGCCGAATGCCGAGACAATCGCGGCCATCGAGGAAGCCCGCGCAGGGCTTGACGAATCGGCGACGCTTGAGGGAATAGTGGCCGAATGCCATGCGCTCGCTAAAGACAACCCGCTCGTATAAAAAGGACTTCCGAAGGGAAGCCCGAACGGAAAACGTCGACGCGATGATGTCCGTGATGCCGATAGCAATCAGCGCCCTGGCCGCCGACCGCCCGCTTGGCGAGGCGTATAAAGACCACCAGCTGGCGGGCGATTGGCAAGATTGCCGAGAATGCCATTTAAAAGACGATTTTCTTTTAGTTTACCTCAAAGAGGATAACAACTTGCACTTGATCAGACTCGGCTCTCACGTTGAAATATTCGGGGAATAAGGCCGTATCGCGCCAATAACGCGTTGTCGAAGCGTGACGTCAAATTCCCCGCACCTACGGCGGTGCGGCGGGCGCGCAGTGCGCGCCCGCTACTTCACAAATTACTGATTATGCGGGGGGAGGTTTATGTCTGTTGGTAAACTCGGGATTGAAGGACTTTAAGGAGGGCAGGGGCGCTCGCGGGTAATATTATGTGTAATGGTTGTTTTTGTTTTATTTTTAATGTTAGTTGACATTTAATCGCTTTTTTGTAAAATCTTGACATATTTCATTTCTTATCATATATTTTCAAATATTAAATTAAAAGGTATCGCAGGAAAATCACTTGAGAGAGCTTTAGCGCCTGGTTTGTTTGAACGTAATTTTGTCTATCAGGGGGTTGGAGTTGCGGCAATGATTGTTGTCATTGATGTTTTTCCTGGGCATTTTCAAGAGTTTATCAAAAACGGCGAGTCGGAAAAATGGCGCGGCGCTGTTTGTGCGTTGTTAGCCGCGTTTTTGCTGTTTTTTTCGTTTCAGACGGCGGCGCGCGCCGCAACGGAGCCGGCGACGCCGGAGCAGGCTTTTGCGGCTGTCCGCGCGGAAGCGGATAAGGGTGATGCGCGGGCGCTGATCACGCTTGGCGGTTTTTACGCGGAGGGCTTTGGTGTGCAGAAGAATTTTTCGCTTGCCCGCGAGTGTTACGAGAAGGCGGCGGAGACCGGCGCGGCGGAGGGGATATACAACGTCGGCGTTTGCTGGGAAATCGGCATGGGGAGCGAGGCCGACGTCGCGCGGGCGGCGGTATATTTCCGCAGGGCGGCTGATATGGACCTTCCGCAGGCGTTGTTCAAGATGTCCGTTATCCTGGACGCCGGCTCCGGCGTCGCAAGGGATGAGGCGGCGTCGATTGAGTACATGACGAAGGCGGCCAATGCGGGGCATCCCGACGCCGCCGGGATAATGGGGCTCGTGTACCTGAACGGTCTAAAGGGGCAGATAAAGAACCCGTCCGAGGGCGTCAAGATGCTGAACGCGGCGGCGTCCGCCGGCAACGTCGAGGCTATGAAGAATATCGCGGTCGTCTACAAGGACGGTCTGGGCGGCGTAAAGGCTTCTCCGGCGGACGCGCTCAAGTGGTACACGATCGCCGAAAAGTGCGGGTATCCCGCGCAGGCGCTCGCCGCCATAAAGGAGGATCTCGGCAAAAAACTGACGGGCGAGCAGCGGAAAAAGGCGGAGTCTGACGCCGAAGCGTGGCTTACGAAGGCGCGCAAGGCGTTGTGAGTTTTTATAAATAACGGTGGTACCGGGGACCGGGTTCCCTGTCGGTTTTTTGGGGTTTTTGTGGTTTTGTTTTTTTGGATGTCTTCTTAGGAGGCGAATTTTATGGCAGCGCGGCAGGTATGGAGAACAAACGGCGGCAAGGCGCTAACGCAAAATCTAGGGCAATACGTACAAGTGAGTGGGGCATCGGGCGCCCGCGACAGCGAAAGATTTTATATGTCTTGTATGTCTCGCGTCTCCCGCGCGGTTTTCTTATTATCCGCAGCCTTTGTCATAGCGTCGGTTATCGCGCTCGCGCCGGTGAGGGCGGAAGGGGCGAATGTAGCGGTCTGGGGTGAGTTGTCGCCATATACTGGCGCTGCAGGCGTCAATGTTAACTTGAACGTCAATGGTAATATTATTTTTCCGGATAGTGCGGACGCGCTTGAAATAAAAGCCGCAAATTTAACCATCCAGGGTGATACACCGGGTGCGCTAACCTCCTTTCAGATGAAGAACGGCATCAGTGGGCTTGCGCCTTCGGTGACGCTCCTCGAAAAATACACGGAGTACGAAAATACTAATGGGCTTTACGACCTCATTGGCAAGGTTGAGCAACAGGCGTCTACTTTGGTTAGCGGTTACATAATCAGTGCGAACGCTGCCGTAGGTGGTATGAGGCAGATATTAGGTAGCGGCAGTACCAGAGAATCACAGATAGATATTCCTGGAAATACACAGAACTCGAGGAAATGGCTGGACGGGTCTTCTACCGCAATGACCAGCTATGGCAATGGCTTGAAGCTGACGAACCTGAGTTTTCGGAATGCGAAAGTTAAATATGGCGGCGTTCCATCAAATCCGGCACTTTATGGCGTTGTGAATGGATTGATCGGAAACAACAACGTGGCTTCTGCAACGACGTCGCTTGGTGATATCACTGGCAACGCCTTCACTGACCTTGATGTAAAGATGATAGGATATTACGACACCCAATATCTGGCTGGAGGCGGGATTATTGGTGTCCGCGCTACCGGCGAGGCATTGCCAGCCGGTGAACCTGCAGAGGCTTTAATGGGAACCGTATCCAATAATTATTTTAATAACGTGAAAGTATACGCGACGGATACTACCGAGAATCCGTATTCTTCTGCACAACTCGGAAGCGCGTACATCGAGGGCGGCGGGCTGATTGGAGTCGACGCGGTGTCGACCCCGGCTAAAAAGCAAGGGCGCGCTAAAATAGAAGGTCTCCACAACAACCTTTTCACTAATATAGAGATAGGGACAGGCGACATCATAATCGGCGGCGGTCTGGTCGGCTTGAACAACAACAGCAAGATTGAGGATAATGCTACCCTGATAAGTCAAAATACATCCGCGCAACTAATCAGCGCGACCGGCAACGTGTTCGCAGGTAATATCAAAGTAAGCGCGCGTTTCTCCATCAGGGGCGGCGGCGTAATCGGCCTGAACGGTCTCTCCACTGCGGGGGCGCTGCTCGGCGAGCTCAATAGCAATATTTTCAGTGGCATAAAAGTGGAGTCAAGGGAGTCCTACCTAAGAGGCGGTGGCATAGTCGGACTTCAGACGAATTATATTGATACAGATAAAAACGACAAGGATAGGTTCCCCGTTTTAAATGATCCAAATCCCGATAGTGGTTATTTCTCAACGATTTTTGGTTCGACTTGGACCGAACTTAATAATGCGTCAGGGAATCTGTTCTTGGATTCGACAGTTTCGACCGGAACCTACCTCCAGGGCGGCGGTATCGTCGGGCTGCATTCCTCAGAGGCGCAAGCTGTCTTATGGAAGCTCAACGACAACCTTTTCAGGAGCCTTGATGTACAGGTCGGAACTCATTTACCCCTCAACGGAGACCTCAAAGGCGGCGGCATCGTGGGCGTGTCGTCGAAGGGGACAGCGCTCATTGATACGATAAGGGGAAATTATTTTGACGATATTTCTATCAACGTCAAGGGTAAATTGTCCGGCGGCGGGATAATCGGCGCTCAATCCGACGGTAATGTTGGTAATTTGGGTGTCTCCGGCGCGGATAATATAATACACAACAACTTCACGCGATCTACCGTAACCGCCGGAACCATAGAGGGCGGGGGTGTTTTCGGGGCGCAGAGCGGTGGTATCTACGCGGGCGCGGCGGGCATAGAAGGCGTGGACTACAGCGGGATCAGCGGCAACCGTGTGTACGACGTGAGTGTCGAGACAACCGATTCGTACATCTCCGGCGGCGGCATCTTTGGTGTGCATACGAAGAGTACGGACGCTGCTTCCGTCATGTACAACGTGAACCACAACATGCTGTCCAGTGTGGACGTGAAGGCGGCAACATACATCGAAGGCGGCGGGCTGGTCGGCGTCAGCGCTAACTACACGGGGCTGATTAAAAATATGGTTGGGGACTTTTATCTAGATGCCGATGTCACAGCCGGGACCTATATCGACGGTGGCGGCATCGTGGGGGCTACGAGCGGGTTTGCGGCATGGGATGCCGATGATCCGATGAAGGAAATTGGGATCTCGAAGATCAAGAATAACGTATTCTACGGCAATAAAATCCAAGCGAAAAACGGGACTATTGCCGGCGGACTTGTTTACAGCTACGGAACACCTCAAGATGGCATGACTATCGAAGACAGCTATTTTATGGACAACACGGCCGTTTCGGAAGTCACCGGCAACGGTGTTTATAAAGATGCAAATCCGACTGCCAAGGTTTACGGGACCGTGACGATCGACACGGGACGCGAGATAAGTAACGATAAAAACATTGCCAAGCTCACGCTCTCGGCAACTTCGCCCTCGTCAACTTCGTCCGGTTTGACGGTTTTCAGCGGGAATATAATCAGCGATGACAACGGGCAACGCTTTAACTCCATCTATATCGGCACGGTTGACGGGATGAGTCCTGATATAGATGGTAGGACTGTGGTTACGCCTGACAACGCCGACGCAAACGCGCTGCTCGTCGTAAAGACTTGGGAGGGCGGAGAGATACACCTCTACGACCCGATAGTGGTAAGTCAGGACCATGATAAAAGCTTTGACATGGAAGTAGTCCCCGGCGACAACGGCAAGCGCGGCATCTTTTATTGGGATGGATATCCCGACGCAAACGTATTCGAGACTAATGGAACCAAAGGTACTATAACCTTAAAGCCTAACACCTATACCGTCTTGCTGCCTGGTATGATCCTTGATGCCCCGGATCATACGTTCAAGCTGGAACCTGGCGGGACGTTGGCCGTGAGCGGCAGCGGAAGCAGGGATATCGGCACTAGATACGTAGGGCGACCTAACAACAAGATGACCGTTGATAAGGCTGTCTTGCAAGGTACGCTGGAGTTTCGCTTATCGGGGACTGATATAAACGATTCGACAAACCCCCTGCTTTCAATAAACACCAGCAATAGTAACGAAGAGAACTACGTCACTCTATCAGGCAGCACGGTCCTGCTGACCCCGTTTGCCGAAACCAGGGAGTTAGAACCTGGTGAGCGGTTCTATTTGATAGTTACGCAAAATGATAAGGGCATAGAAACCAATCCGAATAACGATACGGCTTGGGCTTACGCTCGCGGCAGTTCCACAAAGGGCTACAATTTCATTATTGATAACAGTGTGCCGAAGGACCTCACGGACCCTCTTTCAACAACAGCAGATGACAGTACAGAAACGCTCAATACCAATAGAAAGTACCTCGTGGCGCGTTTGCCGCATGATACACTGTTGCCTGATACTCCTGTGGAACCTGTTGGCCCACCGGACGAACCGGTGCTGCCCTATCCCGATCCCCTAAAACCGCCGACTCCCCCTACTCCTTCTATCACGCCTGGTCCGACGACGCCGGTTGATAATCCGCCCAAGCCGTATGATCCGCCGGATAATCCCTATAATCCGACACCGCCCGTAACACCGACGCCGGATCCTGAGCCACAGCCGCAGCCGCAGCCACAGCCACAGCCGGATCCAGATCCCGACCCTGATCCGATCATACCGGCTCATGAGACGAGGGCGATTACGAACGGGCGGCTTGCGGGGCTGGCGTTTGTGGGGGCGCGGGGCGCCTGGCTGCCGGATCACAGCTATGAATCGGCGGAAATAGCGCTTAGCGGCGACATACTGAGCGACGACGTTCTAGGGCGTTCGCGGGCGGCGTTCGGCGGCATAGACGGCGCATGGCTGCGCGTGCATAACGACAATTCGCACGTCGACTTGAACGGCACGAACATCATGCTGGGCTACGCGAGCAAAGAGAGGAAAGACGGCGGCAAGGACGAGCAGGGAGAGGACAAACCGGACAGTACGCTCCTGTGGGCCGCGTTCCTCGACATCGGGCATGGCAACTACGACACGTATGACAACTTCGACTTCGTCACGACCGCGCAAATACCCGACATCCACGGCGACGGCACACTCCGCAGCTACGGCATCGGCGTCATGGCGCGGAAGCAGTGGGAGAACGGGTTCCGGATCGAGGGTTCGCTCCGCGGCGGCAAGCTGAAGAACGAGTTCACGGCGAGCAATTACGAGGTGGGCGACGGCGTCCCCGTATCGTACACGACCGACGCGCCGTACTACGGGTTGCACTTGGGCGTCGGAAAGACCTTCCTCATCAACGACAATCCGCGCGACCGGCTGGATCTGTTGCTCAGATACTACTGGAACAGGCAGGACGGCGATACGGCGACGCTGCCTGACGGCGACGTGATAGATTTCGGCCGCGACGACTCGCACAGATTCCGCATCGGCGCGCGCTACACGAGGGCTCACGACTACCGCCGCTCCTGGTACATCGGCGCGGCCCTGGAACACGAGTTCTCGGGCGGCATCCACGCCAGGACGAGCAGATTCATCCTGCCCGCTTACGATATGGAAGGCACGACGGGCATAGGGGAGATCGGCATAATCATCCGCCCGGACAGGGACACGGCGAAGAGCGACGATAAAAACTTCTCGCTCGAAACCGGAATCCAGGGGTACACGGGCAAGTACAGCGGTATCTCCGCCGGACTGAGGTTCGAATGGGAGTTTTAGGACGTAAGAGAACGCGGCAATAACACCGTTACAAATCATTCGGCTCCCTCCTGACTAACGCGGGAGGGAGTTTTTTTATAAAATCAAGTGGCGCGCATTGCGCGCTCCCGCGAATGGACGTTGTAATCCGCCGGTAAATGTGCTAAAACTCTCGGTAAAGAGGTGTGTACATAGTGGAGAAATTGGATTATACGTTCAAGAACGACAC
>JAISYM010000010.1 GCA_031269875.1 Synergistaceae bacterium | reverse complement strand
AAATACATGCTTGAGTTTACGGGCAGGATATTCCGTCTCAGCGACCCCAGAATAAGCGAGGATTTGAAGGAGGCGTATAAATTGCAGACTATATCGCTTGAGCAGTACGTAGCTGAAATCGACAAAGAGGAAGCCAGAATGGAAGGTAAATTTGAGGTTGCCCGGAATTTTTTGAAAATGGGATTGCCGCTTGACCAGATAGCGCAAGGGACTGGCCTTTCAGTTGAGGAAGTCAGAGACCTTCGCTAATATCAGTAATTCAATTGCGCCAGTCAAACCTAGCAAACATCGTGTTTTATAGAATCGACGGTGGGTGAAAAAACCGCTCGCCGTTGATTTTGATTGAGCGTAATCACAAAAATATTTAATGGAAAACTGCTTTATTCAATGCGTAGCTAAACAAGAAATACCCATACAGTAAAACCGCGATACTCAAAAAACTGTAATCAAAACCCTCCTTGACAAATCGCGCCCGAAGGCGTCTATAGACAGCCCGGCCTTCACTCCGGTGCGCAGGTATTCCAAACCGTCCGCCAGCGTATAGCCCAGCTCAATATCAGCCGTCGCTCCCGCCTCTTGGATGTGATAGCCGGAAATGCTGATGCTGTTGAACTTCGGCATGTACTTCGAAGTATAGGAAAAAATGTCCCCGATTATGCGCATCGAAGCTAGGGGCGGATAGATGTAAGTGTTCCGAACCATAAATTCTTTGAGGATGTCGTTCTGAATTGTCCCGCTCAGGACGGATTTGTCGACGCCCTGCTCCTCTGCCGCGAGTATATAAAAAGCCATGACAGGTAAAACGGCGCCGTTCATGGTCATGGAGACCGACATTTGATCCAGCGGGATGCCGGAGAAAAGAATCTCCATGTCGAGAATGGAATCAACAGCCACACCCGCCTTGCCCACGTCCCCAACGACGCGCGGGTGATCCGAGTCGTATCCCCGGTGCGTTGCGAGGTCGAAGGCGATGGAGAGTCCTTTCTGCCCCGCGGCGAGGTTCCTGCGATAGAAGGCGTTGCTTTCCTCCGCGGTGGAAAATCCGGCGTACTGCCGCACAGTCCAGGGCCGGGTGACGTACATGGTCGGATAGGGCCCTCTTAAGAAAGGGGGCAGCCCAGGCATGGTGTTCAGATGGGATAACCCGTCATAGTCTTTTTCTGTGTAGAGGGGCTTCACGTCGATCTGTTCCATCGTGTGTACGAGGGCGTCGCTAACCGTCCGCCCCGTTTCTTTCCGGAAATCGGCCTCCCATTTTTCTCTGTCCGATGACTTTGGGGATTCCTTTTCCCGAAAAGCAATTTTTGTAAAATCCGGGTTCATCCTGCCGCCCTTCATCAAAACATCCCCTTTGCTTTCTGAATACCCGACAGCGTGGCCAGGCAGTCGGAACGAACGCTGATAAAATCGTCCACTCCGGCGTCGATGTAGGATTGCTTGAATTCCTCTTTGGGCGCTCCCGCAAGGAACACGGTCGCGTCAGGGGCTCTTTTTTTTATGGAGTGCGCCAATGGCGGAACCAGTTCCGGGTAGGTGTCATCCGTTGAACAGATCACGGCGATATCGGCGCCGCTTTCGGCGTAGGCCACCGCACATTCCTCCGCGGTGAGGAACCCGTTGTTTTTGAGAACTTCGAACCCGGCTACTTCCATAAACCCGGTGATGAAGTCGGCACGGGCTTTGTGCTGCGGTATGGGCCCCATATTGGCCAGGAAAATTTTTACGTTATCGCCCGTTTCCGCTTTGAATTTTTCCGTCCTAAGGCGCAGCGCTTCGTATTGTTCCGTCCAGCGATGGATGGGGACATGCGTTATTTTCAAGGGTTCCTTGCTGCCCTCGTTCAGATAACTCCGCACCTCGCCAATTGTAGCGCCGGCTTGAACCGCGCGCGCGATCAGACCAACGAGATCGCCGCCATCGAGGACGCTTGCCGTCATCGTCTCCAGTGCCTCCCGAACAACGGCAGCATTTCGGGAATCCCGGAATTTTCGCAGTTCCTCCCTGCGCCGGTCAAGCAGTCCGGAGGAATTTGTCTCGTCGCGTTCCAATGGGCGCTCTTCCGTATTGGCGTACATATTGATCCCGACGGCTCTGTCTGAGCGGCTAGCCAGTTTTTTGAAGCGCTGGGACAAAACCCCCTCGACGGAGGACTGTATCAACCCCGACTTGATACAGACAGAAAAACCGCCTTCGGACTCTATTTTCTGGAACCATTCCCATATTTTGCGGGCCAGCGTGTCGGTGAGAGATTCCAGATACCATGATCCTCCGGCCGGATCAATGGGTTGGAGGAGCGAAAATTCCTCCTGTAGCAGAATTTGTGTGTTGCGAGCCGTGCGGCGCGCAAATTCTCTGCCCTGCCTAGCCGCCTCGTCGAAGCGTCCTACGGTCAGTCCGTCGACCCCGCCTAAGACGGCTGAGAAAGCCTCCGTCGTATTGCGCAGCATGTTCACGTAGGGATCGTAGAGCGTTTTCGTGAAAAAGGACGTCCGCCCGAAGATATCGACTTTTTTCGAAGTGTCGCTTCCGCCGAAAACGTCAGCTACTCACGCCCATACCTCCCGCGCGGCGCGAATCTTCGCGATTTCCATGAAAAAATTGGACGAAAGGGAAAACTCGAAGCGCAGATGCCGCGCGAACATGTCGATGCTTATCTGACGCGTTCTGAGATTGCGGAAGGTCTCTACGGTCTCCGCGATAGCGCAGCCAACCTCCTGAATCGCGCTGCCTCCGCCGTTGTGAACGATGGAGCCTCGTATCAGCACAGTTCGCATGGCGGGCATGTGTTTTTCCGTCCAGAAAATGGCGTGGGCCATTTCGTCAAAAAGCTGATCCGCGTCGCAAAAAATGCCGCCGTTTTGCAGCCAGCTCCCCAGCGGATCCGCGCCTATACATCCGCGCAAACGGTCGGGAAGTATGCCCCGTCTTTCCGCGAGAGCCGCCGCTAACCCGATCAACGGCGTGGAAGAAGCCCCGGCGTAAATGTGGATGGGATACCGAGTCAGGTCTATCGAATCGAAAAGTGACTCCATATCCGACAGCGTCGACACGGACAAACCACTTTCCCAGCCCGCGTCCGAAACGTCCGCATCGAGCCCCAGGAGCGAGGAACCGTCCAAGAGAAGCGACAGTGTGGTAGCCCCTTTTTCCAGATCCCGGCGAATCTGAACATTGGCGTCAGCAGGAGATAACGCGTCGCTGGGCTGGGCGATTTCCCAGGGCTTGGATATGTATCCTGACGCCTTCCCGCCGCGCGCGAAGTTGTACACGCCGGGAAAACTTTTGGGCGCTTCGATGGCACTCGCGTGTTCGGCAGTGTAAAGGGGCTCCAGCGTGATCCCCTCGTAGGTTGGGGTGTACATGCTTTTTTCGAACGGAGTCCCTTTTAGCGCCACGACTGCCGATTCCTTCCACTTATTGTAGTCCGCGGGGGCAAATTCGCTAAAATCGATTTCCCGGACAGCCTCTCCGGGAGGTGTGTCATTGCCGCCGCCGTGAGATTGGCTGTCGACTGATTCGTTCTTGTTATTCAAAAGTCCATCCCTCCACAAAAAAATGAAGAGGAGCCGCGCTTAAGGCCCCTCTTCGCTTGTGTATGCGATTATACACACAACCAAATTGGTCTATTGCGCCCACGCACAATAAAAACATACTTCGCAACGGCTGGTTTCCTGACTCTCGTTCATCCTACTCCCGCATCTTCCCATTCTTCCGAACAGTGATTTAATTAACTGCGGTTTTGTCCCGATTACAGTGGCGGGGCCGCTCTGGATTTGCACCAGATTCCCTTTGCCGAAGCGCCTATGTATTTTACTTGGTCGTGATTATACTTCCTTTCCGGCAACTGTGCAAATCTTCCCGGCAAAAACCTTACTGACAAAAACAGGAGACGCTTGATCATTTGAGCCTCTCCTCGTTGCCCTAATGACATTCAGAAATTCTTAATGTCATTTTTCATCGTCGCCATGCGGCTTCACGTTTTCCTGCCGCTCTGTAGCACCGCGCTACGAGCCCGTTTGGGACTTTGGCAGTTAGAGAAACAGACAAGAAATTATAAACGCTTGCGGCGCAAGGCCTCAGAGAGGGAAATCTTGTCAAGTTTTATGATTAACATTAGCTGTGATATTTAGTGGTATATGCCGTAATATCCCCGTTGCCTGTCAATTCCAAGGGGGATGAGAGTGCATTTAAAAGTCGGATATGTCAAAGGGCGGAAATATCTGTCCATCGCTCATGGGTTCAGGGACGCTCAAACCGGCCAGCCGAGGACAAAAACCGTAAAAATAAAAGAGCAGTACGGGCGGAGCACCGAGCTTGTTTACTGCGATGTCACGAACTATTATTTCGAGATAGACAGACCAGACGGGCTCCGTAAAAAGGGAGTGTCAAAAGAACACAGGCGAGACCCCATAGTGCAGATGGGGCTCTTTATGGACACGATTGGGATGCCCATTTCATAATACAGCTTGTTTCCTGGCAGCACAAACGACTGTTTGACGTCGATTCCGCTATTGGTGCGTGATATAGATTGTGAGGGAAACCGCAGCCTGATAGAACTTGGCGGAATACCATATCTGCCAGACTGACGGCTGAGATGGCAAACGAGCGCCGGATTTACTTTGTCATTTGCGCGTCATATAATGAACCAATGGTAGCCAATAATAATAATTATGGATATATCGCAAGGGAGTGGAAGCTGCTCGATGAACGAAAACGCCCGAGAAACGCCTGAAGTGCGGCTCGACTTCGAACGGACGGTACGCAAAGGAATAAGCGAGGTCATATACTGTCCCGGAAAATCCGACGCGCAGATTGCCACGATCGCTCATAGCGTTCGCGGCCGCGGGGTAAATATGGCATTCAGCAGGATGAGTCCAGAACAGGCGGAAATCGCCTCTGGCGATCCTCCGCTCGAATATGATCCTATATCGAAACTTGGCGTGATAAAATTTAAAGACGCCGAGCCAGGAGGCCTTATCGCGGTACTTTCCGCCGGCAGCAGCGACGTACCGATCGCCTCTGAGGCGGCGGCAATCGCGGAGCTGAACGGATGCCGCGTTAAAAGATTTTTTGACGTGGGCGTCGCCGGGCTGCACCGTTTGATCTCCATTCTGCCGGAGATAAAGGACGCCCGCGCCGTAATAGTCGCGGCCGGTATGGACGGCGCGCTGCCAAGCGTCGTAGCCGGGCTCGTACCGGGACTCGTTATCGGCCTGCCGACTTCTGTCGGCTACGGTATAGCTTCGGGCGGAAACGTGGCGCTCAATTCGATGCTTTCGTCCTGTTCGCCCGGCTTAGTGGTCGTCAATATCGACAATGGGGTGGGCGCTGGGCTTTCGGCCGTTATCGCCGCCCGCGGCTAAGCCCCCGTAAGTTATCCGTAAAGTTACGTGAAATTACCTATAAAAAATCTTTGACATCAGCGGATTCATTTGATATTATTTTCCGCTGTACATGTTGTACTAACCAAAATTTTCAATCAGGGAGGTACTTCTCCCCATGCTGGTAACGGCCCCTTCGGAGAAAGCGCAAGAACGTCTGATTTTTGGCACGGAAAAGGATCTTTTACCTCTTCCAGATTTAGTAGAAGTCCAGAAAAACTCACACGACTGGTTTTTCCAAAAAGACACAGACCCGATGATGCGGGAGGAGCAAGGGCTCCAGGAGCTTTTTAAAGAGGTCTTTCCAATCCAGAGCTACGATGGTTCGTTCTCGCTCGAGTTCGTAAACTACAGCATCGAACCGGAGACGATCACCCTGGATGAGGCAAGAAGCCGGGATTTGACGTGGTCGAGGCCCGTGCGGGCGACTATCCGCCTCGTCAACAAAAAGACGGGAGAGATCAAGGAGGAGGAAATTTACCTCGGCGACTTTCCCATAATGACCGCTCGCGGCACGTTTATAATAAACGGCTCCGAGCGAGTCGTGGTGAACCAGCTCGCCAGGTCGGCGGGGGTGTACTTCTCGGCCGAACGCACGCCGGGGCAGGAACTCTTCTCCGCTAAGGTCATACCGGATCGAGGCGCTTGGATGGAGTTCGACCTCCCGAAGGGCGAGCCGCCTCTCAAGACGGAGCCGATTTCGGTTAAGGTGGACAGCAGAAAGAAAATTCCCGTGACGATGCTCCTCAAGGCGTTTGGGGTAAATTCCGACGAGGAAATACTCAAGCTGTTCGACGCTAAGGAAACGGAGATGGACTTATCGGAGGACGACGTCAAGGGGATGCTCTTGGCGGAACCCATAGTCTCGCCGGACGGCGCGGTGCTCATCAAGAAAAACGAGCGCCTGACGAAGGAACATATGGAGACGCTCTGGAATCAGGGCAGGACTAAGGTATTCGTGTGGGACGCCGATCCCGTCGTGGCGATGACACTCGAAAAGGACGGAGTCTCCACTAGCGACGAGGCTGTTATGGAACTCTTCAAACGCCTCAGACCGAACGAGCCAGCCAGGATGGAAAACGCGCGCGAGTACGTTCACAGCATCTTTTTCGACACGAGGCGTTACAACCTCGGACGGGTAGGCCGATACAAGGCTAACAGGCGCCTCGGGCTCGAAATATCGGACAAGGAGCGTCTGCTCACCATAGCGGATATAGTGTCGATTTCGGTCGAACTCCTTCGCTTCAGGAATGACGAGGCATACGAGGGAGAGGACGATATCGACCACCTCGGCAACAGGCGCGTGCGCGCCGTAGGCGAGCTTCTGCAAAATCAGGTTCGCATCGGACTGCTCAGGATGGAGCGCATAGCTAGGGAGCGCATGACGACGATACCGGACCTGGCGACATCGATGGCCCGCGATCTCATTAACGTGCGCCCCGTTTCCGCCGTGCTGCGCGAGTTCTTTGGCTCCGGTCAGCTCTCGCAGTTCATGGATCAGACAAACCCGCTCGCCGAACTGACGCACCGCCGCAGGCTTTCCGCCCTCGGACCGGGCGGCTTGAGCCGCGAACGTGCGGGATTCGAGGCAAGGGACGTCCATTACACGCACTATGGCAGAGTCTGCCCTATCGAGACGCCGGAAGGCCCGAACATCGGCCTCGTCACCTCGCTCGCGACGTACGCCAGGATAAACGACTACGGCTTCCTCGTCCGCCCGGTCAGAAAGATCCAGGATGGCAGGGTAACAGACGAAGTCATATACCTCTCGGCGGACGACGAGGACACAAAGTACGTCGGCCGCGCGGACACGCCGATCGGCGAGGATGGCCGCATCAGCGGGCACACGATATACGTGCGCTTCAGAAGCGACGTGCGGGAGGTTTCCCCCGAGGAGGTCCAGTACCTCGACATATCGCCGAAGCAGATCGTCTCCGTCTCGACCGCGCTCATTCCATTTCTGGAGCACGACGACGCCAACCGGGCCCTCATGGGATCGAACATGCAGCGTCAGGCGGTACCGCTCGTAAACTCTGAAGCTCCGCTCGTCGGAACCGGCATAGAACACAGGATCGCCAGGGACTCCGGTTCATGCGTCGTGGCAATCCGCTCAGGAGAGGTCACATACCTTGACGGGGATCGCATCGAAGTCACGTCCGACGACGGATACCGGGACGTATACAAGCTCATCAAGTTCCGCAGATCCAACCAGGGAACAATCATTCACCAGAAGCCGATAGTCTCGAGCGGTGAAAGGGTGTCGGCAGGCGAGGTCATAGCCGACGGACAGTCCTGCGACGGCGGCGAACTGGCACTTGGGCGTAATGTTCTGGTCGCCTTCGTCTCTTGGGAGGGCTACAACTTCGAGGACGCGATCCTCCTGAGCCAGAGGCTTGTCAAGGAGGACTTCTACACGTCGATTCACATAGAGGAGTACGAGGTAGAGGCCCGGGAGACAAAACTTGGCCCGGAGGAGATCACGAGGGACATACCTAACGTCGGTGAAGACGCGCTCAAGAACCTGGACGAGGACGGGATTATACGGGTAGGCGCCGAGGCTAAGGCCGGCGATATCCTGGTCGGCAAGGTCACGCCCAAGGGCGAATCCGACCAGACGCCGGAGGAAAAACTGCTCCGGGCGATATTCGGCGAAAAGGCCCGCGAGGTTCGCGACACAAGCCTCCGAGTCCCCCACGGCGAGGGCGGAAAGGTCGTCACCGTAAAGCGGCTCACCAGGGCGGAGAACAGCGAGGATATGAGCGCCGGAGTAAACGAGGTTATCAAGGTTTATGTAGCGCAGTTCCGCAAGATCACGGAAGGCGACAAGATGGCCGGGCGTCATGGCAACAAGGGCGTCGTATCGCGGATATTGCCTGAGGAGGACATGCCTTACCTCTCGGACGGCACGCCCGTCGACGTCGTCTTGAATCCCCTTGGCGTGCCGTCCCGCATGAATCTGGGGCAGGTGCTAGAGACGATATCCGGCTTC
The DNA here is from genome assembly GCA_031269875.1 of Synergistaceae bacterium. Classification (GTDB taxonomy): domain Bacteria; phylum Synergistota; class Synergistia; order Synergistales; family Synergistaceae; genus JAIRNC01. Next base: position 17,860 of record JAISYM010000010.1, on the reverse strand, counting down.
GTGGCGTTTCACAACGGCTGGAAGATATCGACGCCGGTCTTTATGGCTGCGAACGAGACGGAGATACTTTCACATCTCGGCGGCGTGAGAGAAAATAAGTATCCGGAGCTCACGCATGACTGCAAGATCACCCTCTACGACGGCAGAACCGGCGTGCCGATGGACGGAAAGGTTACCGTCGGCATCATGTACATGCTCAAGCTGATACATCTTGTAGACGACAAAATACACGCGCGCTCCATAGGCCCATACAGCCTCATTACCCAGCAGCCGCTCGGAGGGAAGACCCAGTTTGGCGGGCAGCGCTTCGGGGAGATGGAAGTCTGGGCGCTGGAAGGGTACGGGGCGGCTCACATGCTTCAGGAGATGCTGACTGTCAAGTCGGACGATATCCACGGCCGGCTCAGGACGTATGAGCGTATCGTAAAGGGGCAGAACCTGATAAAACCGGGAGTTCCAGAGAGCTTCAGGGTTCTCATAAAAGAACTCCACGGGCTTGGCCTCGACGTCGAGATAAAGTACAGCGACGGATCGTTTGGGGAACTCGTCATGGGCGAGGAAGACGAGAAGGGGCATCGCATCGCCTCACTCCGCCCGGACGCGATAGTCGACAGGGATTCGGGAGGCGAAAGCGACTTTATCGAGTCGATAGATAAGTCGGAACGCCCGGATCTGTTCGATACGTCGTCCGAATACAGCGGACTCGAACTCTCCATCCTCGATCCAGAGATGCAGGACAAGTCAAACGAGCTTTTCTCATCGGACGTACCTCCTGCCGGGGAAGAAGAAGAGGAAGAGAACTATACGGGGGGTGACGAATAATGGCCGAGCATCGCAATATATCCGGAGTCCGCATGAAGCTCTCCTCGCCTAAGAGGGTGCGCGAACTTTCGAGCGGCGAGATCAAGAAACCAGAGACTATTAACTACAGGACGCTCAGACCGGAGAAGGACGGACTCTTCTGCGAGAGGATATTCGGACCCACGCGCAGTTTCGAGTGCGCCTGCGGCAAATACAAGCGCAGCGGCCCGAAATTCCGCGGAGTCATCTGCGACCGCTGCGGAGTCGAGGTTACGGACAACCGCGTCAGGCGCGAGAGGATGGGACACATCGAACTCGCGGCTCCCGTCGTGCATATATGGTACCTGCGCGGTATACCGAGCAGGCTCAGCCTTCTGCTCGGAACATCCACAAAGGACCTGGAGAAGGTCGTGTACTTCGCTCCTACGCGAAAGCGAGAGCAGAAGTACAAGGTCATCTCGGACGGCAAACGCCCTGATCTCGTTAAGCGCGGCGACCTCGTCACGTTCGGCGAGGAGAGGATACACAGGCATTATGACCCGAAATTCAACGCCGAGGAGGCGTTTCGGATCACAAAGGTCGAAGACGTTCCCATTGATACTGGGGACGTTATCAGCGCCTCTCAGGTAAAGCGCATAAGGGACGATTTCGGCGACGATGTTTTTAAAGTCGAGCCGGCGTACCGCGTCGTCAGGGAAGGAGCGGACGATTTAGGAGAGGTATTCCCGGAATCTCAGCTCGATAGGATGAAGGAGCTAATTCACGAGGCGAAGTTCGTTCGAGTCCACCTTCAGAATCAGGAGTCCTTCTTCGTGACCAGCGTGATACACCTGCCGTTCGTCAAAGGGGACGTCATATCGGAGAGCGAGTACAGGCTCTACCACCAGAAGTACGTCGGGCGTTTTGTCGTGCAGCCTGAGACGGAGACAGTCGAGGACCCGTGTTCGATAGTCATTGACGGAGGCGACTCACCATTCGAGCGCGCCGATATCATTTTCGAGCGCGAGGAGAAAATATGCGCCGCCTACGACAAGGGATTTCTGGGCGGAATAGGCGCGGAGGGCGTCTACACGCTCCTCCAGCGCATCGATCTCGACGACCTGACAAGCACGCTGCGCGAGGAGATTGCCGAGTCGTCCGGGCAAAAAAAGCGCAAGCTGGTAAAGCGCCTCCAGATCGCGGAGGACTTCCGCAAGAGCGCGTCACGTCCGGAATGGATGGTGCTGTCGGTGCTTCCGGTCATCCCTCCGGACCTTCGCCCTATGGTACAGCTGGACGGCGGCCGGTTTGCCACCAGCGACCTGAACGACCTCTACCGCAGGGTGATAAACCGCAACAACCGCCTCAAAAAACTGCAGGAACTCAGGGCGCCTGACATCATCATACGCAACGAAAAGAGGATGCTGCAGGAGTCCGTTGACGCGCTCATAGACAACGGACGCCGCGGCAAAGCCGTCTTGGGCGCCGGCAACAGGCCGCTCAAGAGCCTGACGGACCTTCTGCGAGGCAAGAAGGGACGCTTCCGGCAGAACCTCCTGGGCAAACGTGTAGACTACTCGGGGCGTTCCGTCATAGTAATAGGGCCAAGCCTGAAGATTTATCAGTGCGGCCTCCCAAAGCAGATGGCTCTGGAACTTTTCAAGCCGTTCGTTATGAACAAACTCGTCGAGAAAGGCCTCGCGCCTAACGTCAAGAGCGCAAGGCGCTTTATCGAGCGGGGGCGCGACGAGGTATGGGCCATCCTGGAGAGCATAATCAAGGATCACCCCGTCATGCTGAACCGGGCGCCGACGCTCCACAGGCTCGGCATCCAGGCGTTCGAGCCCGTGTTGATCGAAGGAAAGGCCATCCGCCTCCACCCTCTCGTCTGCACGGCGTTCAACGCCGACTTCGACGGCGACCAGATGGCCGTCCATGTGCCCCTTTCGATAGAGGCGCAGACAGAGGCCCGTATACTCATGCTCTCCTCGAACAACCTGCTCTCCCCCGCAAGCGGCAAATCGGTCGTGACCCCGACGCAGGACATCATCTTGGGGATTTACTATTTGACGAGCATGTGGGACGGGCTGAAGGGCGAAGGCACATACTACAGGGATATGGACGACGTTATTTCAGCCATCGATCACGAGCTGGTTCACATAAACACGAAGATCAAGCTGAAGGCGCTCCCGGAGTGGAAGATACAGGACGGTGACATCGACGAACGGGGCTACATCGAGACATCTCCCGGACGTGTCGTCTTCAATCATTCGCTCCATAAGGCGCTGCGCTATATAAACCGCTCTGTCAGCAAGAAGGATCTCAGCTCCCTTCTCGACGACACATACGATCAAATCGGGCAGGACGCGATGGTCGACATGCTCGATTCGATAAAGATACTCGGATACAGGTGGTCGACGAGGAGCGGAATAAGCCTTGGGATCGGCGACGTGACGGTTCCGGTGGAGAAGAAGGAGATAGTCGAGTCCTCTCTGCTCAAGGAAGCGGATCTTTCGGAACAGAACGAGATGGGCCTCCTTACCGAAGAGGAGTACATGCGCGAGAAGGACTTTATCTGGTCGGACGCGGGACGCAGAATCGCCGACAGGATAATGGACCACATGGAGAAATCGAACCCCCTGCGCATGATGGTAGACTCCGGCGCACGAGGCACGAGAGGCCAGGTGGCGCAGATGGCCGGCATAAGGGGCCTGATGGCCGATCCTTCCGGCCGCATCATCGACTATCCGATCGTCGCGAACTTCCGGGAAGGCCTCAACATGCTGGAGTATTTCATCTCCACGCACGGCGCCAGAAAGGGACTCGCGGACACGGCTCTGCGAACCGCCAAATCGGGATACCTCACGAGAAGGCTCGTCGACGTGGCGCAGGACCTCATAATAACCGAGGACGACTGCCATACCGACAGGGGCGTCGAGGTGCGTCCGCTCACGGCTGAGGACAAGATTATCATCTCCCTCTCCGAGCGGCTCAACGGCCGAATCCTGCTTAACGACCTGTACAACCCGCAAACCGGCGAACTGCTGCTGTCGAGGAACGAAGAGATCTCGGCTCACATGGCCCGAAAGATCGAGGAACTCGGAATAAAGTCCGTGTGGGTTCGCAGCCCCCTCACGTGCGGACTGCGGCACGGCATCTGCCGCACCTGCTACGGAAGGGACTTGGCCACGCGCAAAAAGATATCCGTCGGAGAGGCTGTCGGAGTGGTTGCCGCCCAGTCCATCGGAGAGCCGGGGACACAGCTCACGATGCGCACATTCCACACCGGCGGCGTGCGTCAGTTCACTGGGGAGGATATCACGCAGGGCCTTCCGAGAATAGAGCAGCTCTTTGAAGTCCGGCGTCCAAAGAAGGTCGCGATGCTCGCGGACAGGGACGGAGTCATAATCGAAATCCGCGAGACCGAAGGAAAGCGCAAGATCATCGTCGAGACTACGGACAGCGACAAAGCCGAGGAGAGAATCACATGGAACGTCCCCGCGGCTCAGAGCTTGAAAACGGATATCCAGGTCGGAGCGAGCGTGAGATCAGGACAGGAGCTTACGGAAGGTTACAAGGACCCTCAGCAGCTTCTCGAGGTCGAAGGGCTCGAAGTCGTTCAGCGTTACCTCTTGGACGGCATACAGGAGGTTTATCGTACTCAGGGCGTATCGATCAACGATAAGCACATAGAGACGATACTCAGAAAGGTAGCGCCGGTAAACCGCGTTCGCGTGGCCGAGGAGGGCGACAGCGCCTTTGTCGCGGGCGAGCTCGTCTGGCGCGAGGACTTCGAGACCGAGGTAGAGGCGATAAACAAAGATAATGCGGAATCCATGGCCGAGGCGCTCGAATTTCTTTCCGGCAAGACGCTTCACGATATAGAGGGAAGCGGAGTCGGCGACATAGCAAACAAGCTCAGGGGCGAGACACTGACCGAGCCCATGATAACCGAGATATTAGCGCCGGGACGCTCCATATCGGATCTCATCGTCCGAGACGACGGCGAGGACATGCGCGTCGTAGTCGGAGAAGCGGCTTTCAGACATATGCTGGAAGGACTCCTCCTGATAGACGACTTTACGGACACCGAAGAAGACGGACTCAAGATAGACGCCGGCACACCCCTCACCGCCACCATGCTCATCGAGGTTGTCAAGAACAAACCGCAGCCGATGATGGTTTGCGACACGGAAGCGCTGTCGTCTATGGAGGGCAGCAAGTATCTCGCTGAGGACATAGTGGTCGACGGAGAAGTCATAGCCAAAAAGGACAGCCTCCTGACGGGGAGCGCCCTGGAAATCCTCCGCGACGGCTTTGTAAAGTCCGTAAAGGTTTGGAAGGCCACGGAGCAGATAAATATACGCGACGCCATGCACCATATCCTGATCGACCACTACTTCTGCAAGCCGATCACACAGGCCATCGGTGTGGACGGAAACGCTCTCGATTCTGTCCCGGCAATGCTCGACGGCGGAATCGTGCGCGGGATCGTGGAGGGCTCCATCGTAGCGGTCGATCTCGAAGGTTCGATCTTAACTCAGGAGAAGCTCGTCCAGCAGCTGTTGAGGGAGAGGGCGTTCAGCAAAGTGCTCGTCGAATCGGTACTCGACTCTTCCGGCCGGATAATGGCCGAGGCGGGCCGTGAGATCGACCAGGACGTAATCGACGCCATCATCATCGCGCAGCCAAAGGACCTCATCGTAAGGGCTCAGTCGGCGCCAACAGAGGTAAAGCGCATTATACAGCGCGTATCCTTCATACGCAGGCTCCGCGAGGCCCCGGAATCCCGCCCTGTCGTACATGGAGTGACAAAGGCGGCTCTCGCGACCGACAGTTTCCTCTCCGCGGCGTCGTTCCAGCAGACCGCGCAGATACTCTCCGCGGCAGCCGTTCGCGGCGACGTGGACGACTTGCAGGGGCTGAAGGAGAACGTGATAATAGGTCTGCTCATACCCGCCGGGACCGGCATCGAAAGATACGCCAAAATAGATGTTTCCGAAAAGCGGCGCAAGGACGACGAACCTCCGTCTGAATCGGAAAAAGAAGAAATAATTCAGGAACAGGAGTTAGAGCAAGAAGTCACCGTATAGATCCGCAAAGAGGCCTCTCGACAGTCGAGAGGCCTCTTTTTTGTTCGCTTATAAATAACGAAGGAGCGGCCAATTACCCCGCTCCTTCGCGAATTTTATATATGGTCGGGATGAGAGGATTCGAACCTCCGACCACCTGCACCCCATGCAGGTACGCTAACCAGACTGCGCTACATCCCGAAAGCAGTGGTATTGTACCGTCCTTTCCTGTATTGGTCAACAAGCATTTGTTTTGCCGCATTTGTTTTGCCTGTGGAAGCGAACGGCAATTTGTGCCGCGGGCACTTTACACTTGGGCTTTAATTGCTCACAATGGAACGATGAAAGGAGGGGGCTGTGATGCGAAGTATTTTCGTTCTAAAAATTACCATGATTTCTCTATTGTTCTTTTCTGCCGTCTCAGCCCTCTATGAGGGCGCTGTACCGGCTTTTGCCGCGACAAATCGCGCGGTTCAGCAGCGGCGGGCAGATGACGCGCGGCGGGAATTTTCGTCGTTCATCGACGGTTTTTTCGCGGGTACGCGGCGTGACTGGAATATACCCGGCATGGCCTTCGCGGCAGTGGCGAACGGCGAGGTAATTTACCTGAAGGGCTACGGGACCGCGGACATGAAGTCAGGGACGCCCGTCTCAGCGGACGCCACTTTATTTCGCGTCGGCGGCATTTCCACAGCGATTACGGCCGCGGCGCTCCTTCAACTAGCGGAGAGCGGGCGCGTCGGGCTCGACGAGGACGTAAACATCTTCCTCCGGCGGTGGAAATTACCCGCCGCGTTTGGAGTGCCGGTAACATTTCGGAACATTTTGACTCACACAGGCGGTTTCGACGGCAAGGAGCTCGAGATAAACGCCCCAACATCGGCGGACGAGAGAAATTACGGCTTGCGCCTCCAGAAGATAATGCCAGCGCGATACACGCCGCCGGGGCGTTATTACAGCTATTCGCGCATGGGTTACGCGCTGTTGGGCTCAATAATAGAGCGTTATTCGAGGCAGAATTTCCCGGCCGCCGTTAATAAGCACATATTTCAGCCCCTGGGCATGAAAAACAGCACGTTCTCACCTGACGCCGACCAGATGTCGAGGCTTGCCGCGGGTTACGACAGCGAGGGAGCGCCCGTTGGGTACGACTATTTTTACGACATGCCGGCCTCCTCAATGAGCTCCACCGCGTCCGACATGGGCCGCTTCATGCTTGCGCAGCTCGGAGAGGGCGCGCTCGGGCGAAACAGGATTCTCTCTCCCATGTACGCGAACAGTATGCTGAGGAGACACTTCAGCCCGCATCCCCTGATAGAGGGAACCGGGCTGGCGTATCGCGAGAAATTCGTCGGAGGTCTGCGGACGCTGCAACTGTCCGGCGGCATCCCCGGTTACTCCAGCTTTATGATGCTGATACCGGAAAAGAATTTCGGACTCTTTTTCGCGGCAAACGCGTCCGGGCTCGAATTCAGCTCCGACCTTGCCAAGGCCGTTGTAGACCGCTTTTTCGCGCCGCAATCCGAGCGTTCTCGAGAAGCGCCGCCCGTTTCGCAAACTACCCCCATCCCACCCGATATTGCCGGCTTTTACAGACACAACGGCATCTCCAGACATACTGCCGAAAAGGTGATGTACCTGATGAGAGATCAGCTCAAAGTCTCATCCTCCGGAGATATCGTCACGATCTCACACACGAGAGACGACAAGCCTGCGACTCACTGGGCGCCCCTAAGCGCCGGCAGCGGCGACATTTACAGGAGGGCGGACGGAAACGGCGAACCGGCGGAGGAATATGCTTTTTTTGAGCGTGGAGAGGACGGCGTGACGGCGCTCGTCATCGGAGACGTGAGCAGTACGTACGATAAACTGCCGATTTATGAGGGTTACTACCGGCAGATGATCATCATGCTCTGTTTTGCCTCCGCCACTGTCGTCTCGCTCCTTGGCGTCGTGGCGGGAGTCGCCGTAAACAAGGGCAAACTTCCCTGGGAGAAGGGACTGCGCTCCGCTACAGAACTCTGGTCCATCTCCCTTCTGTTCTGCGGCATACAGATTTCGTTTATCGCCTGTCTTTTGGCCTCAATTTACTATCTCGGCGGGGAATTTAAGATCTTCGTGCCATATCAGGTAAAGGCGCTCTTTACGATCCCCCTGGCCGGCTGTCTCCTCTTGGCATGGTTCTGGTTCAGGCTGCTGGAAAATCTCCTTAAACCAGATTATCATTGGGCTGAAAAACTTCTTCTCGTAACGGTTGCCGCGTTGGAAACATGCTATATTTTTTACCTGGCTAATTGGCGTCTCTTAGGATTTATGTTTTGAGCCGAAATGATCTATTGACAATTTAGAAGGCTGATTTATAAATTCTTGCTTGGAGGTATCCTGAATGTCCGTTACCTTCTTCTTCGGGTTAGTAGTGACGACATACGCGCTGATAAACGGGTACATGTTCACCCGGCTTTTTTTAATTCTGAGGGGAACTGGCCTGCTCAGAGGGCTTGCGTGCGGGGTATTCCTGCTGTTCGCCGTAAGTTTTCCGGCAAGCAGGATCGCGGGGAACCTTCTCCCGCCGGCAGCGGCGAATTTCCTTTTTATACTTGGTTCGCTCTACCTCGCGCCCATGATCCACGGCTTTTTACTGACCGTCGCGGCGGATATTCTGCGGATTCTGAATTATCACGTGACGCTCACATCGAACCTGCCCAACTACACCGAGAGCGGGCGTGAGAACGCGGTCGCAATCATTGTGCTTCTCAGCCTGGCTCTCAGTTTCGCCGGGGCGGTAAACGCCGTATTCCCGACCGCGCGGGAGTTTAGCATACGTTTAGGCGGCGAACCCCACGGCGCGCCGGTAAAAATAGCGCTCGTCTCGGACATCCATCTGGGCCGGATGAACGCCAGATCCCGCCTAGAAAGGATAACGAATCTCATTAAATCGCGAAACCCGGATATTGTGCTGATAGCGGGCGATACAATCGACGACGCGGCGTGGACGCGCTTACCAGCCCGCCGGAACGAGATAGTCTCCATTCTCTCGTCCCTCAACCCAAGACTCGGCGTATGGGCGGTTCCGGGCAATCACGATTATTACTCCGGGATAGAGAACAGCAACGCTTTCCTCAGAAACTGCGGGATACGCGTGATGATGGACGAATGGGCCGCGCCGGGAGGGGAATTTTTGCTGATAGGCCGGGACGACATGACAGTCATAAGGACGGGCAAGGAACGCGCCAGTTTAAACGCCATAATCTCCGAAGCCAGATCAGCCCTCGGCGGCGAGTCGGCGCGCCTGCCCGTAATCGTCCTCGATCATCAGCCGCTCAACTTAGAGGAGGCACAGCGAGCGGGCGCCGCACTGCAACTCTCCGGTCACACGCACAAAGGTCAGCTATTCCCAGCAAACCTGCTCGTAGCCGCGATTTTCGAGAAATCGTACGGCCTATACAAAAAAGGAGAAACATACTATTACATAACGAGCGGCGCTGGCACATGGGGCCCGCCCGTCCGCACCACCGGCAGGCCGGAGGTCGTATTTATCAATCTTGAGTGAGACAGGCCAGAAATTGGTCGAGCGGTTCGGGTATGTAGGGATCGGAAAGCAGGTGACGAGCGGCGATGTGTTGCGATAAATAATATATACTACATCAATCGTTCCGTCGGCAGTCTTGGATATCATCAACGAAAATCTGATTATCCAAGACCTGATAAACAATACGATAGCGTTTTGCGGAAAGCATGTAGCGATATTTACCCGCCTTAAGCGGCCAAGGTTCGTACAAAGGGTTTCGGAGGGGAAATCGCTCCAACGATTTTATATCGGCGACAAGTATTTCGAGCAGCCTTTCAGCGGCATCCTTGCTAATACGCGATAAAAACTCAAAATGCAAATACATTTTGTCATTCGCAGCGGGCGAGATTTTGACAGAATACTTCTTGTGCTTGTCATTCACGGCGTACCGCGCAGTTTGCTATCGCTTTTTTCATATTGCCCGCAAATTCGTCGAGAGAATAATCGTCCGCACCGTTTTCCCGCAACGCTTCGGCAGTTTGCAAATCAGCGATTGTCTGCTCGTCTAGGGCAGAAAGCATTTTCTCAAGATTCTCAACGTAGTGTTTCCTGTACACCGCAACTGGAACAAGGCTTATAACGCCGTCCCTTTCGACGATGTCCAGCTTATCCCCCACCGACAGCCCCAGTTTTGTGACAACCGCTTTCGGAAGAGTGATTTGTGATTTCGCGCGCAGTTCAGCTAACATGGCATCACCTCCAACATTTAGATTTTCCGATTTTCTTACTTTATTCTATTTGTCCGGCACAGCAAAGTCAACGAGAATTTTCGGCACCTTGCCAAAAATTGGCCGAGCGGGCGTACCTGGTGTGCAGGAAGCGAACCCCCTGGATAATTCCTGGGGGTTCGCTTCCTGCTGTAATTCGTCAGTTGGTGAGCTCGAAGACGTTAGCGTTGTACTCGCCCCAAATATCAAGGGCGCCCTTGAGTTCCGGGTGTTCTTTCGCGTATTCCTTAAGAGGTATGTCATCCTTCCACGCTTCGGCGGCCTGATTGAGGGCGGTGATTCCGGCCTTCATGCCCATCGGGTGCGCGTGCATCCCAGCGCCGGCGCCTATTACGACGTCGGGGCCAAGATCGCGCAGCATCTGCGGCACCATCCCCGGGTGCATTCCGGCGGCGGGTACCGGGAACGTCGGCTTTAGCCCGTGGAATTCGGATAGCAACGCTTGACCGACGCGCACATACCGGTCGGTGAGACAGGGCAGCTTGCCGTAGGAGATGTAATGGACGACGATGTCCGCCCCGTCGAGCCGCATGAATTTGCCCACGAGAATATTGGACGCGACTCCGTGATCCGCGCCCATGTATGTCGCGCCGCTGTAGCAAGGATGCGCCAACAGCGGGACATTTATGCTGTCATCCTCGGCAAGCGCCCCCATCGTCCCGTAGCCTGTGGCGTGGACGTTGACCATAAGCGCCGGCGCTCCCATCGAGATGGCTTTATGCGCCTTTTCGAACATGCGATCCTGCCTGTCGGTTATATTGGGGAAGTAAAGTACCTTCTTGCCAGTCTCCTTATAAGCTCTCTCCGCCGCGCCGAGGCAGGCTTCGAGGCGCTTGTAGAACGGAGCGTGCGGAGGATCGGCGATGAGTTCATCATCCTTGATCATATCCACGCCGGAAATACATAGGTTATAAAACTGACGCTCGATTACGTCGATCGGGATGCCGGTGCACGGCTTGATCATAGCGAGGGTCAGCGGCCTGTCTTGTACGCCTGTGATGTCCCTGATGCCTTTCGTTCCGAACCGCGGGCCCTTGAACCCCGCGACGTAGCTCTTGGAAAATTCCAGGTCGAGCAGTTTCAGGTTGACGGCGCCGGAAATATTTCCGAACACTGTCGACAGAAGCTCAGGCAGTTGCTGGCCGATGTTTCTCCACGGGAAAGCTATCTGCGCGATGAAGGTCCTCTCCTTGCCAACGTCTCCTCCCTCATAGGCTGGGATGTTGAACACGTTTATGACACGGCCCACATGATTGCGCCGAACTTCTTCGGTCTCGTCCGGGACGCGCATCCACGTACCGGTCGTCTGTTCGACCGCGAGTGCGCCGGCGCGCATCAGCACGTCAGCGGTCTCTGTCGTGGTCAGATACGTCGCGACTATAAAATCCTCGAGATTCAACGATTCGGGCTGGCAGAATATTATTGGATCATAAACTCGTTTCATTTGTTAGAAAATCTCCTTTCCTCATTCCAATCTATTATTTGCGCTGCAGTTCCGTTATCAGATTGAACGAAGCGGGCATAGTCTCGTTCAGCAGCTTCCTTTGAATGCCGTATGCCTTTCGATAGTATTCGGTGTTCTCTCTGTTAGGAGTATAGACCTTCTTGGTCGATACCCATTTTTTGACAGCTTCTTTTATGTCCGGGATATCTCCGACCGCGTACATGGCTACGGCTATGTCCGTTCTTACGGCTCCCTCGGTACTCTTCATCGTGGTGACATTGACGTCCAGCATGTCCGCTTTGATCTGGTTCCAAAGGTCGTTTTTGCTGCCGCCTTCTGTAATCACGAGACTATCCAGCTTGACTCCGTTTTCACGGAGGGAATCTATAACCAAGAGGTATTCGTACGCTATGGATTCCATGACCGCCCTCCACAACTCGCCCTGCTCTGTGTTAGTGGTCATGTTCAGGAAACAGCCGCTCGCGTGCTGCAGATTCCCGCCAGCCTCGCCTCCCGTGAGATATGGCAGGAAAAGTGTCCCGTTTGCCCCCGCCGGGACCTTCTCGGCCTTTTTCTGCAAATCGGCGTAATATCCTGAGTCGCCGGCCTTGTCGCACACATTGTCCTTGAACCATCGGAGCGACAGTCCGCCCGCCCGGATTATTCCCCAATACATGTAGGTATCGGCAAGGGTTCCCGTGTTAAATATCATGTTCGTCTTGCGAGTCAGGCTGTCGTTGATACCATCGGTGACGATGGCGAACATCGCGGCTGTCCCGGCGACATCGGCCGCCATCCCCGGCTCTACGAGACCGCATCCGAGAACGGACTGCATAGTGTCTCCCGCGCCAGCGACTATGGGAATCCCAGCCGGCAAGCCCGTATTTTTCGCCTCCTCCTCGCATAGATGCCCGACGATATCCCAAGGCTTGACGATCTTCGGCAAAATGTTCATCGGTATGCCGAGCGCCTTCATCTGTTTCTCCGACCATCTTTTGTTGATCGCGTCAAAACCGATTACCCAGCCGGACATCGTGGCCCAGTCCGAAAACGCGTCCTCCGCGGGAAGTTTCGCAAGCCGGGAGAGAACATACGGACCGTTGTTCATTACCTTTACGCCGTTCTTTTTGAACGGCTCGCTGTTTTTGAGGAACCATCTGGCAAACATGGGCGGGAACCACGACTCCATTGCGAAATTGCCGCACTCGTTTACCCATAGCGGTTCCACATTCTCGCTGATCCACTTCACGTCATCGATTGTCCGGCCGTCGAGATATGTAATATAGGGCGTAATAGCTTTTCCGTCAGGCCCTACGCCGACTATGCCGCAGATTATGCCGTCTCCGCAGATTGCCCTGATATCCGACGGATTGACGCCGCTCGTCTTAAGACACTGCTGTATACCCTGACGAACCGATTCCAGATAGTGTTCGGCGTCCATATCCACCCAGTTAGCGGCCGGCGACTCGATCTTGCTTGGAATGACGTGCTCAGCCACACACTCAAAATCCTCGCTGTAGATGACAGTCTTGGTACTTTGTGTTCCGCAGTCAAATCCGATATAGAACTTCAATATCTACCCCCCCCTTCATTATTTAAACTCTATCGCACCTCCTGTCTTTATTAAAGTCGGCGTCCAACCCTCCTTTCATGTCATTCCGTTTTTTCCGTCAATAAATGTGCCGTTTTTAAATCCGTGCAGATTATGTTTACCAGGCCGCCTTTCAGTACGGCCCTTATGGCCTCCTTTTTCTTTTCGCCGATAGCGACGCCGATCACGGTCTTGCATCGCTTTATCTGCGGCACTTTTATGCCTATCATTAAATCGCCCTTCTCTGGAAATGCCTCGTTGCCGTCCGCGTCCACGAACGACGCCCCGAACATCGCGCGAATTCCCTGATCGTAGAGGTCGGCCAATTCCTCAACGGAAAAGGGACTCCAGCGCCCGAGCGTCGATTCTTTGTCCAGTTCTCCTATTCCCAGCAGAAGGACATCCAACTGGCCATAACTGTCCAGAACAGGCTTGACCGCGCTGTCCAGGCAGATTTGTCTGCGGACTTCCCCGTCTCTTATAACCATCGGAGTATTCAAAACCATGTACTTGCCGTTAAAGCGATTCGAGAATCTGCGGCAATTCTCATTTGCATACCAGTTTTTGCCCTCTGGAGACTCGCCGCCAACAAGCGGTATGAATGTAAGGTCGCGGCAGTTGTATATGACTGTATGACGCGAACACGCGGATACAGTAAAACCGGACGATACCCCTATCCTGCTGCCCGAAACGCACGGCGTAAAAGCCAAGGATACGTTGTGAGCGATGGCGGCAAACGCTTCATCGTATGTCCTTCCTTCTGTGTCTACGACTATGGCGTCGTCCAGAGGGTAATATTTTTCCAGATCCAACGCCGCGATCCGTTCCTCCGCAAAAGGGTCGTTGATATTGATCGTGACTATATTCATTTTTTTAGCTTTGGAGAGCAATTTGCTCACCTGCGGCCTTGAAATGTAAAAATGAGCAGCTATCTGCTGCTGACTGAACCCGTGAATGTAGTACAGCCTGCATATTTCGACCAACGTCCGCATCTCGTCGTCTTTCATACTCCACCTCGCGCCACAGACAGCTCAGTTTCGCAAAAGTCGCTCCGATATCATGCGCCACATGTATCTCGAATATTTGCCAAATCCAATAGCGCCCCACAAAGACGTTTAAATATTGATATTTATAGAATGGAATTAAGGAAACGCTGATTAATCCGGCTAAACAGCATTTTACCGTTTAGGAAAGGAGACACAGCAAGGGTCTAAATTTCCACCCTTTAGGCCTCTGACAATAAATCAGCCTTTTCTTAAATGACACTTTAATTTTACAATAGCTAATCGCGCTGCGCAATACTTCGTTCAATCTCGAACAATTGTTCTATTTTTAAAAAAGACCGCAGATACGCGAAATTCGCTTGCGCAGGCCGATTCCGCGTTGATCGAGCTATGCGCGCACAAACGTGCTTTTGTATGTAGTGCAGATTCCAGGTCTTGACAGCAAGAGTTGAATCGGAGTATAAGGTATTCGTCATCAGCTTAATCATCGTAGTAATATTTCCAGCGTAACCTCGGCGCGGCGTGTGTCCTGATGGTTCGATCGGGCCTTTCCTTGGCAGAGAAAATAAAATTTGACTATAAAGTTGTCTCAAGTAAGGGACTCAGGGCTAGCGAACAACTTGATAGTCATATATAAAAAATCCTTAATGAGACGGGGGACGACTAATGGATTCGACGCTTTTTACCGGTGTAAACCATATCAGCGTAACTGTTTCAAATATCGACAGATCCGTTAAGTTTTACACCGAAATTATGGGGATGACTCTCGACAATATACGCTACGGGGTGGATTTGGAGTACATAAGAAAAGTTACCGGTTATCCGGACGGCATACTCCACGTGGCGTTTATGACCTGTCCCGGTATTCGTCTCGAGCTGATACAATATGTACAGCCGAAGGGACAAGCCCTGGACGTTAGTCCTCATAACACGTGCAGCAGTCACATCTGTTTCTCCACTACCGACGCCCATAAAGCCTATGAACTCTGTCAGGGAAAAGGGATAATGACCAAAAACCCGCCAACGCTGATCGACAGCGGGCCAAGCACCGGAGCTGTGGCCTTTTACCTGCTCGACCCCGATAGATACAACCTGGAGATATATCAGCCAGCAAGCGTCAAAAAAACCGAGGAGGGGAAATAATGCCAAAATACGTTGTCGGCATCGATGCCGGGACTACCGGCGCAACAGTGATGATCGCGAATCTGAAAGGACGCATTGCGGGATCTGCCTATCGGGAATATCCCTGCAAATTCCCGCACCCGGGCTGGGTGGAACAGGATATGAATCTGCTCTGGAAGGGTATTTGCGAGGCTGCTAACGAGGTTCTGGGCAAGACCGGCGTGGACCCGAAAGAAATCGGGTCACTTGGAATTTCCAGCCAGCGCGGCACTTTTGTCGGTATAGACAAGGAGTGGAAGTGTCTGCATGATTCCATAGTCTGGTCTGACGCGCGCGCCACGGAGGAGATCGACTGGATAGCTAAGACGATGGGACGCGACCGCTACCATGAAGTCAGCGGTGTTCCTCTTTCGGCACTCTGGGCATACGCAAAATACAAGTGGGTGCGGGACAAAAGGCCGAATCTTTACGAAAAAGCGTGGAAGTTCGTCAACGGGCAGGAATGGCTCTTGCACAAGCTCGGATCCGATGGAGTGTTCACAGACCCGGCGTCCCTGGCCTTGAACGGCATGATGGACGTAAAGACACTCGATTGGTCGGACGAACTGTTGAGGGCGATAAACGTCAGCAGGGACAAACTGCCAGAGGTAAAGACCCCAATGAGGCAGGTTGGAACGGTTTCAAAGCGCGCTTCCGAGGAAACGGGATTCGCCGAGGGAATGCCGATATGCGTCGG
The DNA here is from genome assembly GCA_031269875.1 of Synergistaceae bacterium. Lineage (GTDB taxonomy): Bacteria > Synergistota > Synergistia > Synergistales > Synergistaceae > JAIRNC01. Next base: position 1,815 of record JAISYM010000010.1, on the reverse strand, counting down.
CGCCGGCGATCAGCAGTGCGCGGCCATTGGCGCGGGGGTTGTCCGTGAAGGTCTGTCGGAAATCACTGTTGGGACGGCTTCGGTCATGGTGGCGCACGTGGACCACGCAAAGCCAGACCCAGATCACGCCGTACTGTTTAGCGGGCATGCGATACCGCACAAGTGGGACATGGAGGGTCTGGCGTTCGCGACTGGGGTATGTCTGCGCTGGTGGCGCGACACCTATGCCCAGTCGGAGATCGCCGCAGCCAGACAGGTCGGGTTGGATCCCTACGAAATCATCGGCTTGGAAGCCGCAAAAGCGCCGGTCGGGTGCAAAGGGTACATATTCATGCCGTTTTTCTCCAGCCAGGTCACACCGCACTACCACGACAACGCGAAAGGCGGCTCGTTCGGTCTGAGCCTGATCCATGACCGGGGCATGATGGCGCGGGCCGTGATGGAGGGCGGGGCATACGAGCTGAGAATGATCGTCGAGGCGATGGAAAAGGTACTGGGCAAGCCTTTCGACACTATCAGGCTGTCGGGCGGGGGAGCTAAATCGGAACTATGGTGTCACATTCAGGCCGATATGTATGGCAGACCGGTGGAAAAACTGGAGGTGTCCGAATGTACCACTCTCGGCGCGGCGATATTGGGCGCGACAGGAGCCGGTCTCTTCAAAAGCATTGAAGAGGCGGTCGAGAACATGGTTCACCCCTATGGGTTCATTGAGCCGGATATGAGCAACCACGCGGTTTACAGCGATATGTTTGGAATATTCAGGGACGCCTTCTTCGCGTTGAGGGACGCCGACGTCTACAACAAACATGCCGCGGTGTGCGCTAAGCATTGGGGTTAGGGCGCAAAGACGCTCGAACGTCTGTCTGCGCCGATTTGAAAAACCAGGGGGCCTCTTAACGAATGAGAGGCCCCCATTAAGCCGCTCGTACGCCGCGATAAGCGTTCATTACCTTCAAGACTCCATAAAGCTATATGAGTATCGATTAAAAACCTCATCAGCCTTAACGAGAAACATCCTGATCGCGGTCGATTTGTCAAGGAAGGTTTTGAGTACGATTTTTTTGAGTAGTACGAGTTTTGCGGGCAATGTTTTCACTACCCGCCGTTTCTCAATTTTCAACATTCACGCCGCAAGTTACCTCAGTGAAGTATGGAACTTTCGTCTAAACCCGTGTACTTCCTGATAGTTTCGGCCGGGAGACCATCTGCGAGCATTGAGCGAGCAACCTCAAACTTGCCCTTTTCTTCTCCTATCATGATCCCTTCTTCTTTTGAGAGTGCGTTTGAAAGATCTCTTAGCGGTACGGTTTTCATGTCGTAAGCCTCCCTATCCGAATTGCTCATACGTCAAAATCCTCACCAATGCTTCCTAAATATATTTGCTCGCCTCTTTAATGCTCAGGCTTGCCATTTCGCGCCGGTGTCTGTCTATAAAGCCGCGAACCCAGTCGGGGTTTGTCCTGCTGCATTCCCGCAGGCTCCATCCGATGGCTTTGTTTATGAAAAACTCGGTCTGTCCGAGGTTGTTCACGATGATTTGTTCGAGCAGACCTGTGTCCGTTTCTTCCTTCCGCCTCAGTTGATGGTCTATCGCTATGCGCCGAAGCCAAAAGTTGTCGTCAACGCTCCACGCCAAAAGCGTGTCATTGACTTGCGAGAAGCGATGCGCGATGTCGCCGACAACCACGTCAAGCCCGTCTATCGTGTCCCACCACGATTTCGCAACGGCAAGCTGGCGCAACTTCAAAACGTCGCCTGCGGACAGGCGCGGCGCGAGCTTCGAGAGATAATTCACTGCCAGATATTGAAATT
>JAISYM010000068.1 GCA_031269875.1 Synergistaceae bacterium | reverse complement strand
TCAGGGCGATAGAGATGTTCAAAGCCGTCGGCATCCCGGAGGCGGAAAAGCGTTTTGGCTCATACCCGCACCAGCTCTCCGGCGGGCTGCGCCAGAGGGTTATGATCGCGATGGCGATGGTGTGCCGCCCGAAGCTAATGATAGCCGACGAGCCGACTACCGCCCTCGACGTGACCATTGAGGCGCAGATACTCCATCAGATGAAAGAGCTGGAGCGGACTACCGATACGTCGATAATGCTTATAACGCATAACATGGGCGTCGTGGCCGAAATCTGCGACTACGTTTATGTCATGTACGCCGGCAGGATCATGGAGCAGGCCAATGTATTCAGCCTCTTTGACAACACGATGCACCCGTACACGACAGGACTCCTCAACTCGATCCCGAGATCAGGGAGGAGCGGCGGCAGACTTTACAATATCAAGGGTATGGTGCCGAGCCTGCTCAGACTGCCGGAGGGCTGCCGATTCCGTCCGAGGTGCGAACACGCCGCGCCCGAGTGCGGTAAGTACGAGCCGGAGCTGTACGAGGCGGATCGCGGGCATTGGGTGAGGTGCTACAGGTATCGGGACTGCGGCGGAGGTGAGGCGGAATGAGCGATATATCGGAACAAATCGCGAACGCTCCTCATCTCGTGGAGGCGGATCGCGTCGTGAAAAATTTCCGCGTCGGGCGTGGGCTGAGCGGCGGGCATTTTGTCCAAGCCGTATCGGACGTGAGCTTCCACATCGACAGCGGGGAGACGCTTGCGATGGTGGGCGAGTCAGGGTGCGGAAAGAGTACGGTCGGGCGGCTAATCCTCCGCCTCCTCGAGCCGGACAGCGGCGCGGTGCGCTTCGAGGGGCGCGATTTGGCCCTTATGAGCGGTTCTGAGCTGCTTCAAACCCGCAAGCGGATGCAGATCATCTTTCAGGATCCCTACGCTTCGCTGAACCCGAGGATGAGCGTTTACCAGATCATAGCCGAGCCACTCGTGACCCACCGCGTATATCGGTCGAAGAAAGAGACTGAGGCGAGGGTGATGCAGCTCATGGCGATGGCCGGCATAAGGCCGGAGTACGCGGGCAGGTACCCGCACCAGTTCTCCGGCGGACAGCGCCAGCGGATCGGCATAGCCCGCGCCATAGCGCTCAATCCCAAGCTGCTCATCTGCGACGAGCCGGTCTCCGCGCTCGACGTCTCCATCCAGGCGCAGATACTGAACCTTCTGCGCGATTTGCAGATGGAGATGGGGCTTACGTACCTGTTTATCTCACACGACCTGAGCGTCGTCCGATACGTGTCGGACAGGGTCTGCGTGATGTTCCTGGGGAAGGTTTGCGAGGTGGGGGAGACGGAGGAACTCTTCGCGAGGCCTCTGCACCCGTACACGGCGTTTTTACTGGAGGCCGTTCCGAAGCCGGACCCGCATCTGCGAAAGGAGAAAAAGGCGCTTCTTTTCGGAGAGATGCCAAGCCCGGTGAACCCGCCGGACGGGTGCCGCTTTCACACCAGATGCCCTTACGTCATGGAGATATGCAGGCATGAGGCGCCGGCTTTGAATTGGGTGGAAAATCGACAGGTGGCTTGCCACAAGGAGGGGTAAACATGTTCGAGGAATTTAAATTGGAGCGCAGAATAGAGCGGGAGATTATGAGCTTCAGCGGCCTGATGGGTGTCTACGCGGACGATTTGAAGGGCCGTATAGTGGAGATGAACGCCGACTGCGAGTTCGAGACGGCCAGCACCATCAAGTCGTTCATACTGGCGGAGCTGTTCCGGCAGGTTAAGGACGGCAGGAAAAGCCTTGCCGACAGGCTCGCGTACACGGAGGAAAATTCCATAAGCGGCAGCGGCGTCTTGAAGTCGCTCGAAACAGGCACAGAGCTGTCGGTAAAGAACATGGCGACGCTGATGATTATCGTGAGCGACAACGTCGCGACGAATATCCTCATAGACTATCTCGGCCTGGATCAAATAAACAGCGGCATAGAATCGCTCGGCTTCAGGCGGACGAAACTTCACCGCAAGATCGCCGATACGGGCGGGGAAGACGGCGGGTGGCCGCCGCTTGGCACGACTACCCCTAGGGAGTATGGGCAGCTGTTTACGATGCTTGCGCGTGAGGAGCTCGTCTCCCAAGAGGCGTCCCGGGAAATGCTGGATATATTCAGCAAGCAGCATTACAATCAAACACTCACGGACTCCCTGCCGCCGTACTATCTGGACGAGGATAATTTTGGGAAGGACGCGCCCCTTTACATCGCCTCGAAGAGCGGCAGCATGGACAACTGCCGCAACGACGGAGGCGTCGTGGGGACACCCTTCGGTCGCTACGTGATTGCCATATTCACGAAGGACTTCCGCGATAGGCAGTATCACAGGGGACACGAGTCATACCTCTACGGCTCCCGCGTGAGCCGCCTGCTCTTCGACCAGTATCTGGCCCGCGAGGGCAGGTTCTGACGACCGAAGCGGAATATGAAAGGCTTCAACGGTTTGTTCGTTGAAATGGTGGATTCCGAAGAATGGACTCTCATGTCCAACGATGTCAAAGGCGGCATCTGATGGTCGGCAACAAAAATTTTGACTTCGTCGATGCCTCCCGCGTAATTAAAGACGCAATTTTCCGTTCTCGCTATCAGGCGGCGAAATTGGTCAACAAGGAACTGCTCTCACTTTACTACGGTGTTGGAAAGTATGTTTCTGAGAACTCACGCAACGGTTATTGGGGGCAGGGCGCGATAAAGCAGATTTCTGAAACATTGCAACGTGAACTGCCTGGGCTTCGTGGTTTTTCAGAAGGTTCCATAAAAAAGATGCGTTTGTTTTATGAGGAGTGGAGTACGGTTTTTACGAATCGTTCGTTGACAACGAACGATTTCGGTCGCCGCCAGATTATGGATACCGTTTCTGATGAAAGCGACGGAATGCTTGCCATTACGCCGTATCGAATAGGATTGTCTATTGATTTGGGGTTATTGTCGAGACAACTTGGTAACTATGAGTCGCCGGGTTTTTTTGCCGATGAGTTTTTGCGCGTTGGTTTTACACATCAATATACGATAATTGCCCAAGAAAAATCACTTGACGCCAGATTCTTCTATATCGCGCAGTGCGCTGCCGGGTTCTGGACAGTAGAGGCATTGAAATCGAACTTGCGCGGCGGCCTGTACGCCAAAAAGGGTACGATGCCCAATAATTTCTTACAAACACTGCCGGAATCCGAACAAGCCCGCCGTGCTGTTCGTTTGTTTAAGGACGAATATTTTCTAGACTATATCAATATCGAGGACGAGAACGATCCCGACGAGCGGGTGTTTGAGCGCAGCATCGTGGCGAACATCAAACAGTTCATTTTGACGTTCGGCAACAAGTTCTGTTTCATAGGGAATCAGTATCGCGTTGTTGTGGACGAGCAAGAATACTTTATCGATCTGCTTTTCTTCAATCGGGAATTGCATTGTCTTGTCGCGGTTGAATTGAAACGGGGTAAGTTCAAACCTTCGCAATTAGGACAGCTATTCTTCTATCTTTCCGCGCTTGATGAGTATGTCCGTCAGCCCGACGAAGCTCCGTCAATCGGGATAATTTTATGCAGGGAAGCAAGCCGCAATACGGTGGAGTTCGCCGTGCGAGATTATACGAAACCGATGGGTGT
>JAISYM010000023.1 GCA_031269875.1 Synergistaceae bacterium | reverse complement strand
AGTGCGTTAGTGATAATGACAGCGGTGTTCGCCGCTGATTTCAGCCGGTGCGAGGCAGCCGACGAATATACCATGGTAGCCATACCGAAATTGAGGTCGGCTTGGTTCGACGATTATGAGACCGGGGTACTGAAGGCCGGCAAGGAGTTTGGAGTCAATACTTATATGCAGGCGCCGGCTGCCGCCGACGAAGCGCAGCAGGTGCGCATCATTGAGGATGCGATCAACCAGGGCGTAAACGCCGTGCTGGTGGTTCCCAACGACGCTAATTCCTGCGTCCCGGCCTTTACCCGTGCCCGTGAGAGAAACATCGTGGTGCTGACTCACGAATCTCCGGATCAGCCCAACGCCGATTACGACATAGAAATGATCGACAACGTCAAATTTGGCGAGCGTTTCGTCGAGGAATTGGCGGCGGTGATCGGTACTGACGGCGAGTACGCCATATTCGTGGGCTCCCTCACCGTCCCGGCCCATAACATTTGGGCCGATGCGGCGGTAGCGTACGCTAAAGACAAGTACCCCGGCCTGAAATTGGTCGCCGACCGTTTCCCGGTATCGGAGGACAGGAACGCGGCGAGGCAAAAGGCTCTCGAATTGCTGACCGTTTATCCGAACCTGAAGGGTATTCTTGCTTTCGGAAGCCAAGGGGCGCCTGGCGCGGGACAGGCAATACGCGAAAAGTCGCTTCAGGGGAAAATTGCCATCTTCGGAACCACTTCGCCGAAGGAAATCAGCCCCTTCCTAAAGGACAATTCCGTGACGAAGTCGATACTGTGGAGTTCCGGCGACGCAGCCTACGCCATGACCTACATCGCCAAGATGGTCTTGGACGGCAAGCGGGATGAAATCAAACAGGGACTCAGTATTCCGAATCTCGGCGAACCTCAGATAGACGGAATGAATATCCTGTTCAATAATCCTCTGATCGTCACCACAGCGAACGTCGACGACTACAATTTCTAACGATGAAATCCGTGCGTGCGTGGCGGCAGCGATGACGCCGACGCACGCGCGGGTGTAGGTTAAGGGTAAACATGGAAGACTTTATAACCGTCGAAAACATCAGTAAAAATTTCAGCGGCCTAAAAGCGCTACGGGACATATCGTTCTCCATAAAAAAGGGAGAGGCTCTGGGATTATGCGGGGCCAACGGCAGCGGAAAATCGACATTGATAAAGATACTGGCCGGCGTTTTGAGTGCCGACAGCGGCAAAATTAAAATAGAAGGCGCCGAAATGGTATCTTACGGTCCGCTCGGCGGTATCATGCGCGGCATAAGCGTCATATACCAGGATATATCTTTGTTCCCCACGCTGACAGTGCTGGAAAATATATGCGTTGCGCGCGCCATCGGACAGGGACGGATATTGTCGATCCTGGGAAGCGAGAGAGCACGCGCGGAGGCGATCCTGGGCGATTTGGGAGTATCCATAAATATCGATTCCATTGTGGAGGAGCTGCCCATAGCGTCACAGCAGCTCGTGGCCATAGCGAGGGCCCTCAACAATGATTCGAAGCTCATCATTCTTGACGAACCCACCACTGCGCTCACGTCGAAAGAGGTGGGGCTCTTGTTTAAAATCGTCAATAAATTGAAAAACAGCGGGATATCGGTCATTTTCATCAGCCATAAAATCGACGAAATCGTCGAGCTTTGCGACAGGGTGCTCATCCTGCGCGACGGAGGACTGATAGCCGCGAAACCGATAAAAGACACCAATCTCGAGGAAATAGAAACTCTCATGGTGGGGCAGTCTCTTGTCTATTCGAAGATGGACGATGTTGACCGGGAAGCGCCGGTCGTTCTGGAAGTCAATTCGCTGACCAAGAAGAATAATTTCAAGGATATCGGCTTCAGCCTGCGGCACGGGGAAGTACTCGGTGTTATCGGCTTGTTGGGTTCCGGGAGGACTGAGCTGGCCCTCGCCCTGTTCGGCATCAATGCCGCGGACAGCGGAAAAATAGCGGTCGACGGAACTGAATGCCGCGTAAGAACGGTTAATGACGCGGTCAGCGCCGGTATCGCCTATGTTCCTGAGGATAGGCTCACCGAGGGTCTCGTGATGAATTATCCGATACGGGAAAATATTGTGCTGGCGACTCTCGATAAATTCAAGGATAAATTTACCTTTCTAAAAAGACGCTCAATGAGCGAAGCCGCTCAAAAATGGCTGCGAACGCTGTCGATTAAAACGGATTCCCCCGATAATATCGTCTCCTCACTTTCCGGAGGTAACCAGCAAAAAGTCGTCCTCGCGAAATGGCTTGAACGAAATCCAAAGATACTGATACTGGACAGTCCCACCGTCGGCATCGATATCGCTGCGAAAGCCGGAATATTTGCCATCTTAAAGACGATGATAGCGGAAAATGGGATGGGAATTATTTTGATTTCCGACGAAATAAAGGAGATCACCGCCTACAGTCATAGGGCGATTATCATGCGAAACGGCAGGGTGGCCAAGATTTTGCCGAAAGACGAAATAAACGAGGAGCGCATACGCGCCATTCTCAATGAGCAAAAACAGACGAAATAATGATCGTACTGTGAGGAACGGAAATGAATATTTTTATGAAGCTCTTTAAAAAAAGAGAAACGCTCCTGGCGTTCTTCATCGCGGTTTCAGTCGTCGTTATCGCGTCTTTTTCCGATAATTTCCTGAGCTACGACAATATAACCAATATCCTTAAATCTTTTACGGTGACCGGGATTTTTTCCATAGGTGTCCTTCTTGTCATCATAAGCGGGGGTATGGACGTGTCATTCACCGCGATAGCCCAGGTGACGCAGTACATTGTGGTGTATGTGCTGCTGAATTTTCTGACCGGAAATATTTATATCGCCTTTGTTCTGGCGATAGCGTCCGGAATAGTGATGGGACTTTTGAACGGAATCTTGATATATCATTACAAAATGCCCGCCATCATTATCACCATCGCGACCCAAAACATGTTCTACGGCATTATGTACGTGATAACCAGGGGAAAACTCTTGTACGAAGTTCCTTCGTTTTTCTGGGAATTCGCCGATGCCAAGATATTTGCGGTCATAAATCAAAACGGCGCGTTCACCGGACTGAGCGTGGTGACGGTACTATGGTTCGTCATGGCGCTTATCTTCGCTATAATCCTCCGTTACACGATATTGGGCAGAAGTGTTTATCTCATCGGTTGCAGCCAGACGGCCGCCGAACGGGTAGGAGTCAATATACGCAATACCATACTGTTCATTTACGGTGTGGCCGGAGCGATAGCGGCGGTGGGTTCCATCGTCCATGTTTCCATCGTGCAGACGGTAATCCCGAATTCCATCGTGGGGCAGGAGATGCAGGTCATTGCGGCAGTTGTGTTGGGAGGCGCGTCCATATCGGGCGGCAAGGGTTCCGTTTTGGGAACCGTCCTCGGTGTTTTGCTGTTTGCTATACTCAGTAACAGCCTCACGTTGTTGCGAATATCGTCGTACTGGTATAACGTATTTATCGGAAGCATCATCATCGGGAGCGTTACGATCAACGCGCTGCGGGAAATCCGGCAGAGAAAACACATAGTTCGGGTAAATGTCGCCGAATAGATTGGACGGAAAACGGTATGCCTAAAATGAGCGGATTCGCGCGATTTCTGAGACGGGTGAGGGCGGGACAGCAGTTTTCCCTGATAATAACGCTCGTATTGGTGTTCATATTCATGTCCGTCGCTAACGGACGGAAATTCGTGTCGTTTTACAACATGGCCGCGATGGCTTATCAGCTTCCGGTCATCGGACTTCTGGCTATAGGCATGATGATATCGGAACTGTCGGGCGGCATAAACCTTTCAATCATAGCTAATGCGAATCTGAACGGCATAGTCATATATCTGGTCCTGGATCTGCTCACCGGAGGGAAAATGGCGGAAGCCAGCCTGCCGTTCATAGCCGCTGCCGTAATTGCCGGTTTCCTGACGAGTGTTGTTGTCGGCCTTTTTAATGGCCTGATGATTACTAAACTCAATATACCGGCGATTCTGGTGACATTGGGAAGCATGACTCTCCTGCAAGGCGTAAATCTGGTACTGACGAAAGGCTATACAATTTCCGGGTTCCCCGCGAGGCTGATATTCATAGGAAACGGTTCCGTGGCGGGCGTTCCCGCTCCGATAATACTCTTCGCCATTGTGATTGTCATAACCAATTTCATTCTGAACCGTTCGTCATTCGGGCTGAAACTTTACATGGCCGGGGCAAATCCTCGGGCGAGCAAATTTTCAAGCGTCGATGTCACGCGCACAATCATCCTCGAATATATACTATCCGCTTGTTTCGCTTCCTTGACCTCCCTTGTGATGATAGGCCAGATGAATTCGGTGAAGGCGAATTACGCCGAATCCTACCTTCTGGTGGCCGTACTTGCGAGCTTTCTCGGCGGGGTTAACCCCAACGGCGGTTTCGGTAAACTTTCGGGCATGGTCCTTGCGGTCGTCATTCTTCAGCTCATCTCCACGGGCCTCAATTTGATGCGCCTTGATCCTTTTATGATAACCGCCATGTGGGGGGCTATAATCATTATTATTTTGGTGGTCAGGGAAACGGCTGCTTTCATCATCAACAAAATCAACCAACAAAAAGCGGTCTGACAAAAAATGGAAAGGAAGGCGTTTTACCGTGAAAAGCATTATCAATAAGCTCAGAATGGACGGAAAGACCAGCATAGTTACCGGGGGGCATTCGGGTATAGGGCGCGGCATAGTGGAAGCCCTCGCTCAGGCGGGTTCCGAGATCGTGATTGCGGGGCGCCGCGAGGAACTGGGGCGCAAAGTGAGCGAGGAGGTCGCATCCGAGCATGGAGTACGCGCGATTTTCGTCAAGACCGACGTCACTGTAGATGCCGACCGCGTAAACCTCGCCGACCGCGCCGTTCGGGAATTCGGCAAAATTGATGTTCTGGTAAACTGTTCGGGCACAGTCCATCACGAAAATGCCGAGGACGTCAATTATGAAAATTGGCGCAAAGTAATGGATGTGAACCTCGACGGACTGTTTTTCGTGTGTCAGGCGGTAGGACGTCATATGATACGCCAGAAAAGAGGCAGCATAGTCAATATTTCGTCCAATTCCGACCTATTGGTGATGACCCCCCAAACCCAGACCGGTTATAACGCGAGCAAAGCCGGAGTCGACATGGTCACGAAGTGTCTCGCATACGAGTGGGCCAAACACAACATAAGGGTGAACGCCATAGCCCCCGGTTACGTCCAGACCGACATTCTGCCGCTCCAAAAAACTCCCGAGGGCAAACCGTGGGCGGATATCTGGAAGGAAATGATCCCCCTGCACCGTTTTGGGACGCCGGAAGAAATAGGAGCAATGGTCCTGTACGCCGCGTCGGATATGTCACTGTTTTTGACGGGCTCCATCTTGTTGATGGACGGTGGTTATTCGCTCACGTAATCCCGTCCCCTAACATGGTGAAACGCGAAAATCAAACCAGCCGCACGGTAAGTAATTTCCGTGCGGTTTTTATATTGTGCTCAAAAATTAATTTGAACTAAAATTTGTAACTAATAATTGGCAACCCATAACATGCCGTATTGTCCCAACAAAAGAGTAATAATACTTGAAATCCATGATGAAATATAAGAATAAACAATGCGAAGATTACGGATTATTGTGTTTAGGTTAATATTTTTCCATATGGCCGTATATAATGTGTTAAAAGGAAAGTTATGAACACGCAAATTTCGGGTGGGAAGAATTTTACGGACGTATATTCAAAATAGGGGGGAATAAACAATGCAATGGTTCAGAGATATTCGCACAACATCCAAAATTCTGCTGCTGGTAGCTGTTATGGTCGTCCTTCTGATCGTAATATCTGCCGCCGGATACAATACGGGCAGCACCATCGCTCGTGATATGGAGCATTTATTCAGGGATAACGCCATGCCGGCCATATGGATGGAAGAGATGAAAGGGAACACTATACAGAACAGGCGCTTACTTTTGAGCATGTTGAATGCCATTGAAATGTCCGAAATGGAGTCCTACGATTCCAGAATTAAGGAGAACAGGAAGCGCATCCACGAACTGTTCGCGCTGTACGGCGACACCATTCAGACCGATGAGGAAAAGGCGATTATGCCGAAAATAAAGGCAGGCATAATCAACGTGGAGAAACTGCAGGACGAGATAATCGACACCATGATAAAAAGTGGAGTGGATGAACGTTTGAGCATGCGCATGAGGACAGGTGGCGACGTCGCCGTGGCCTCGAATGAGAGTATCGAGCTGATCGAGAAGCTTGTGGCGCTGTTGGTGAAGCAGGCTGAGGACGTATCCAGCAAATCTTCCATCACGGCCAGTGCCAGTCTGCTAAGCATTGCTGTTTTGTCAATAGTGTCAGTAGTGCTTGGCCTGGTCCTCGGACTGAGCATCTCCAAAATGATCACGGGTCCCATCATCAGGATAGAGAAAAGCATAAAGACGTTCGCGGAAGGAGATCTGACCAGTTCATTTCCCACCACCGGCAAAGATGAACTAGCGAGGATGGGCAGAGCGCTCGGCGATATGGCCGAAACCCTCGAAAAAATAATCGGATCGGTCAAGACCGCGAGCCAGCATATAGACGTGAGTGCCGAGGAATTTTCAGCACTTGCGCAAGAAACCAACGCCACCATGGAGGAGTTCAAGTCGAGCGTCGACAATATGGGTAGCGACCTCAATGGCCTGGCCGCGACAGGCCAGCAAATCAATGCCTCTGTGGAAGAGGTAGCCGCGGGAGCGCAATTGATGGCCGAGAAGGGTACCGATATCGCCCGTCAGGTCGATGAGGCCATGAAGGCCGGCGAAAGCGGAATGAATGCGGTGCATAAGGCCGTGGGCGGCATAGGCGGAGTGGTCAAAAACGCAACCGAGGCAGTCCAAAGCGTGCAGGAGCTGAGCGGTCGCACGCGCCAGATTCAGAGCTTCGTCTCCCAGATAGGAGGAATCGCCGACCAGACAAACTTGCTCGCCTTGAACGCGGCTATAGAAGCGGCGCGTGCCGGCGATGCCGGGCGGGGTTTTGCCGTGGTGGCGGAAGAAGTCCGGAAACTTGCCGAGGACAGCAATGTCGCCGCCAAGAATATCGCCGACCTCGCGGGGACGATAAGCGGAGACCTGGATCACATGGTGGCCATTTCGCTCGATAACGCCAAAGCATCGCAGGAGGCGCAAAACCTGTCCAACGAGATTGAACAAATAATCTCGCATATGATAGCTTACCTCAAGAGTATCGCCGGCTCCACCCAGGATCTTGCAAGCGTCTCCGAGGAACAGGCGGCTTCCAGCGAGGAAATATCCGAGGCTGTGCAGAACATATCCGGAAAGGTAGTAAACACTGCCGAGGGCGGCGAACATATTCGCAGCGGCGTTAGCAGTGTTGCCTCATCTGCGGAACGGATGGCTGCGAGATCGGAAGAACTGGCGAATTTGTCGGCCGAGCTCAAAGATATATTGACATTCTTCAAACTCGGCAAGGACACTGACGAGCCCAGCGCCAAACTGAAAGCCATCCCGCCGGGTAAGAGCGCCAAATAAGGGACATAAAAACGGCGGCAGTTTTCTTTAACCGAGCCAAGAGACTTGAAGAGGAGGGCTGTAGCGGCTCACGAAGAATATCCGAGAGGATGTAGAGATATCTGTCCAGTTTTATAACTTGGGCAAAGTGTCCGTGGAATATTACAGGGGGCCGGCAGGCCCCCTGTGTATCAGAATCAGAATGGCCAGTCTTTCTCAAATTCAGCGGAGATTACTTCACGTACCAGATAGTTGTTCCATCCAAATACCTCATTATGAAAAAAACGACGAATATCAATTAAACAAAATGTCACACACGCCACAAAAAGGCAGACACACATAAAATATTTGTTGTATATTTTTTCGGTTTATTGATATCTTTTGGTTACTTTGGTTTCGGGCGAAAGGAAGGCAATTTTCTTTCTGTGTTAGAACTGTGTTAGAACGGACAAAAAAGAGGTTCAGACTGAATCCTTGCTATTTCTGGCGGGTCCGTGCGGAGTCGAACCGCAGACCTACGGCTTAGCGCAGTGGGCGCCAGCGGATCAGGAGTTGTTTGCGCAATACAGGGAAGCGCAAGGGAATCACCTGTTCCCTGGGGGCCAAGGGCAGTCACCGCCGTCACCTGAGCCGCCACCTGTGCCGCCTAACGCGCCCGAGGTTCTTCCGCCCGAGATAACCGAAAGTGAGGTTCAAGCCGCGATGAAAGAAAGCGGCGTGAGCCGTGAGGAGGCAATAGTGTTTCTCAAGAGAAAGAAAGGAACACGGTAACTATGGCATACATCGACATCAGGGAATAATATCCAATCTCGACCCGACGCGGCTGGCGGATAACCGTCTCGCTTCGGACGGCGCGCCGATTGTGGGCGGCGATAATATTGTGGAGAGCGGAAACGGGCGTGTCATGGCGCTGCGCGAGGCGTACAAGCGCGGCGCGGCGGATAATTACCGGCAATATCTGTTGGACAACGCGGAGACGCTGGGGCTTTCCGGAAACGCTATAGAGGGCATGAAGAATCCCGTGCTGACGCGCGAGCGCGTGACGGACGTAGACCGGGTGAAGTTCGCGCAGGAGGCCAACGAATCAAGCGTGTCGGCCATGTCGGAATCGGAGACGGCATCGCGCGACGCTAAAAACATGGATTCAAGCCTTCTGGAGAACGCGGCGAAAAACCCGGATTTGATGACGAATACGGCGTTTTTCCGTGACTTCTTTGAACAGGTGGTGCCGCAGAACGA
>JAISYM010000142.1 GCA_031269875.1 Synergistaceae bacterium | reverse complement strand
GTAGTATGTCGGTATCCTCGCTGACATTGTACGGCAAAGATATTATCGACGAATCGCAAAAACGTTTCATGACGTTTTGTGCCTTTCGCAGAAAGGAATAGTCATAGAAATGGAATTACTCCACGTTGAAGCGCGACAGAGCCTCCGCGTATATGTGGGTCATCTTGCGGAGGGAGTCCAGCGCAGTGTATTCGTTGGCCTGATGGGCAAGTTCTTCTTCCTCGGGAAAGAGAGCGCCGAACGATACGGAGTTTGGCATCGCGCGGCAGTAGGTGCCTCCTCCGATCGAGAACGGCTCGCCCCGTTCGCCCGTTATTGCTTCATACGCGTCGAGCAGGGTCTTTACCAACTCCGAATCAGGGGACACATAGAGCGGCGGCTTGCTCTCGAGCACATCGAGCGTCCAGCCTATCGACTCGGCCGCCGATGACAGTCCGTCCAGCACAAATTTACCGTCAATTTTCACAGGATAGCGGATGTCGCACTTCACGACCAGGCGATCCTCCTCAAGCGATATCACGGCCAAGTTGCAGGAAAGCGGCCCGGAAATGTCGTCCCGGCAGGCGATTCCAAGGCTCTCGCCTGTGGTCTCCCCGTTAAAGAGGCCTCGCAGCTTCAACAGTTCAGAATGTATCACAGCGGGTCCAAAATCCAGCTCATCGAGGCGCGACAAGAACTTGTATATGGCGTTTTCGCCCTTCCACGGCTCCATAGCGTGCGCCGCGACACCGCTCACAGTGACGAGGACGCCTGTGCCGTCGTTCGCGACGGAAGCTCCGATGGGGAGGAATATCCTCTCCAGGTTCCCGGCGCTTGCGCCCCTGAAAAAGACCTTCACCTCGTCGGGCACAACATTCAGCCTCGTACCGCCATTTATGGCCGCCAGCTCGGGAAGGTTCTTGACGGCGCGGCCGCTTATGGCCTTGCTCAGGGTAAAACGAACGGTACCCTTCTCGCCGTTCACAACCGGAAAGCTGGCGTCAGGCGAGAAACCTGCCTCCGGGATCTCCTCCGTTTTTTTGTACCGCTCGATACAGCGAAATCCGCTCTCCTCGTCTAGTCCGACGATGAGACGAAATCTGCGGTTAAGCTTTACCCCGGAATCGCGCAGGGCTTTGAGCGCGTACAACGCGGAGACAGCGGGCCCTTTGTCGTCATTGGAGCCCCTTCCGTAAAGCCTTCCATCCGATATGACGCCCTCGTATGGCGGAAAACGCCACGCCTCGATCTTTCCCTCTGGGACTACGTCGAGATGCGCCAGAATACCGAAAAGCGGCCCCTCTCCGACCTCGGCGTAACCAGCCATGTTGTCGATGTTCTTTGTCCTGAAACCCATGTTCGAGGCAATATCGAGAAACTTGTCGAGCGCCGCCGTAACAGCTGGGCCAAAGGGATGCTCATCCGTCCGCAGAGGCTCCTCCAAAACACTCCGAATCCTCAGAAGATCTGTAAGATCCCTTACCAGAGCGTCAAAGTCCGAATCGATCAAGCCATGTACGTTCTCCATATCCAACCCCCCGATAAAAAGCCGCAAATAGCGGCCTTTAGGGAAAGCTGATTTATTGGAAGACGCCTGAAGGCGGCGATTTAAACCGTTGCGGCGTCCGTACTCCTAAACGGAAAAATGTCGTTTAAGCCAATTAATCAGCGCTCCCTTTATTCCGAGCCAATCGCCTAACTATCGACGCTCCTTGATTCTGGCAGCCTTGCCGCTGAGTTTACGCAGATAGTAGAGTTTCGCGCGCTTTACCTTGCCGAGGCGCGTAACCTCGATCTTGTCAATAGTCGGGCAGTGCAGCGGGAAAATCCTCTCCACTCCGATGCCGCCGGACATCTTGCGAACGATGAAGTTCTCCCTGACGCCGCCGTGCATACGCCCGATCACGACGCCCTCAAAGACCTGGATACGCTCCCTGTTGCCCTCTTTTACCTTGACGTGAACCTTGACGGTGTCTCCGGCGCGAAAGACGGGTATCTCCTCGTCCTGTTTCCGAAAACGCTTCTCAACCAGTGCTATTCTCGGGTCTATCATGTTTTTATTACCCCTTTCATCAATATGTTCCCATAATCATCTGAAGCCAAAAAATCTGTCTAATACTATCCCAACCGCGCTCCTGACCGACAGGTGATTGTAATCTCTATTACCGCCGGATATCGGCCTCATTACGACCGACGAGCGCGACAGAACCTCCTCGTGCAGACCTGAGCCGGTGCCGAATATGAATACCGCCGGGTTTGAAACTTCCAGAAGCCGCCTCTTTACGCCCGTCCAATTCAACCCGCCGCTCCAGGGTTTTGCGGTCGTCGCGACTGTAAACGGCGAGGCTTTTTCACGCTCCTCTATCCATTTAAGCGCACCATCAAGAGACGCACATGTCTTTATGAGTTCCATCGCCTCTTTTCGGTCGGGGTTGAACCCGGCCCCATAGCCCGCGATCCAGTGCGCCGCTATTTTCTTTACCATTTCGCGCTGCGGCGCGAGCGGCGTCACGATTAAATATTTTTTGACGCCGTATGTCCTGCAAGCCCTCGAAATATCGTGAAGGTCCATTCCGGTAATGGCGGTCGTGCTTTTTTGTCCGTTCCTGTCCAGTACCGGGTGATGAAGCAAGACGACGTAAGCGCCCTTTTTGAGATACGGCATAATGTCCGCCCTCGCGATTATGTCCGGGCGGCGCGATATCGTGCGGCGCGCGGCTTCCTCCTTGCGAAAGGAGTCTATCGCGGCGTGACTGCCTCCAAGAAGCGCCTCCGGGACAGCGGACCCCTTGAAATTAGCCGGCCTCGTGTAGTGCGGGTGATCGAGCATTCCAGAGAAGAACGAATCCTCCTCCACCGCCCGCTCCCTGCCCACAACACCCTTTACCAGACGGGATATCGCGTCGACGAGAGCTATCGCCGGCAGTTCTCCGCCCGTCAAGACAAAGTCTCCGATGGAAAACTCCACATCCACGTTGCGCTCCACGAAGCGCTCGTCGACTCCCTCATAGTGTCCGCATACTATCGCGAGACGCTTCGTCATGGAAACCCGGTACAGATCCTCCACCAATTCCTGATGAAGCGGTATTCCCTGCGGAGTCGGGTAGGCTACGCATCGCCCCTCGCGGCATGCTACCGATTCCAGAGCCGATTCCAAGGAACCAGGCATCAGAACCATTCCACCGCCGCCGAAGCTGTAATCGTCTATCTGGCGATACGCGCCGCTCGTGTAATCCCTTATGTCGACCACGGAGACCTCCAGCTTGCCTGAGGCAATCCCTCTGCCCAACACGCTCGACGAGACAAAGCCCTTGACGAGCTCAGGGAACGCCGTTATGACGGAAATTTTCACAGAGCTTTTCACCGAGCTTTAGCCGGGCCCTCGCTCAATCCCACAATCCTTCGAGGAGCCTGACCTTCATTACGCCGGAGTGAATGTCTATTTCCCGAACTATCTCGCCTACGGCCGGGATCATCCTCGTATCGCCATCCGTCGTCCTGACGAGGTATATGTCGTTTCCGCCGGTCGGCATTACATCCTCCACGGCGCCGAGACAATCACCGCTTTCCGCGTCCACGACGGACAAGCCGATCAGGGAGTCTATCCAATATTCCCCGTCAGGCAGATCGACCCGCTCGTCAGGCGAAATCGTGACGAGCCAGCCCGAGAGTGCCTCCGCCTCGTCGCGATCGTTTACCCCATCGACCATTACGAGTATTTGGCCCTTGCCGTCGTGAGACGAAGCCCTCCTAATTTCGAGCTCTCTCGGAGATTTGCCCTGCTTTTCGATGTGAAGCCGCTTCATCTCCAGGAAGCGCTCGGGGTAGTCGGTCAGAGGATGGATGCGCAGTGTGCCGCTCACGCCATGAGCTCCTACGATCTTGCCTATCCGAACGCGCGCGGGCGTTCCGGCTGAGTCAGGAGAGGTCGACATCCACTTTTTCACCCGGCTTCACGGCGGCGGCCTTGGCCACGAGCCTTATGGCGTTGATCGTGGTTCCCCGCTTGCCGATGACGCGGCCGACGTCGTCCGAAGCCGTCGATATCGTCACCATGACGGCTCCGCCCTCGTTGCGCTCGCTCGTCACCGAAACCTTGTCGGGCTGGTTGACGAGCCTCTTTACTATGCTCTCTACAATACCGCCGTAATCAGGCATTTTAGGCCGCCCAGCCTATTCGGCCTTATCGGTCTTTTCCGCCCCGCCGGTTTTGCTCTCGGTAAACTGATCCCAAACGCCCGCCTTCCTCAAGAGCGCCCTCGCCGTATCGGATGGGGTCGCCCCGACACCCAGCCAATGCAGCGCCCGATCTTGGTCTACCTTAACATCCGCAGGATCCGTCATAGGGTTGTACGTCCCTATCATCTCGATGAAGCGCCCGTCTCTGGGCGAACGCGAATCCGCCACAACCAGCCGATAAAACGGGGCCTTTTTCTTTCCGTGCCTTGACAAACGTATACGAACTGCCATCTGTTTTTACACACCTCCGGTAATATGGTATTGCTAAAAAGTATCTATATGTATGCGCTTACTTGAACAAATTCTTCAAAGCGCCAGCCATCTTGAACGATTTCGGGTTCATTTTGCCGATCGATTTCATCATGGTCTTCATCTGCTCGTACTGGGCCAGCACCTGGTTCACCATCTGAACGCTCGTGCCGGAACCCTGTGCGATGCGCCGGCGCCGGCTGCCCTTTATGATCTCGGGGTTCTTGCGCTCTTTCTTCGTCATCGACTGTATTATCGCCTCTGAGTACTTGAGCCGGGACATATCGGCGCTCGCGCCCTTGAGGGCCTTTGACGCCCCCGGTATCGGAAGCATCTCCAGCACTTTGTCGAGAGGGCCCAGCTTTTTTATCTGCTCTAAATGAAGCAGCATGTCGTCCATAGTGAACCTGTTTTTTTTGAGGCTCTCCGCCACGCGTTCCGCGTCGAAGTCCGTCGTCGATTGCTCCAGCTTCTCCATCAGGCCCATCATGTCACCCATGCCCATAATGCGAGAAGCCACGCGACGGGCGTCAAAGACCTCCAGGTCTTCAATCCGTTCCCCCGAGCCTATAAGCTTCACGGGCACGCCGGTCACAGCCTTTATCGCAAGCGCCGGACCTCCTCTGGCGTCCCCGTCCATCTTTGTGAGGATCACTCCCGTGAGGCCGAGCCGCTC
>JAISYM010000079.1 GCA_031269875.1 Synergistaceae bacterium | reverse complement strand
GGGCCTATCACCACGAAATCGTTGTACATTACTTGCTTCGGCTCGACGCCGAATTCCCCGTCGATGAAGGCTTTTTCCGATTCGGGGTCGTGCGTAAGAACGACGTCTACGTCTCCGTTGCGCCCATATTCGAGGGCTTTGCCCGTTCCTACGGATACCCACTGAAGTTCGACACCTGCGTCAGTTTTGAAAATAGGCGCGAGATAATCTAATAGCCCCGTGTTGTCGGTGCTCGTCGTTGTAGCCATTTTGAGAACCGGATCTGCCGAAAACGCTATTCCAACGAACAGAAGCACGATTGTGGCGGATACCGCGAAAAAAAACGCCTGTTTGAAACTTCTTGCCTTCTTACTCATATCGCATTCCTCCAAAAAAGAATATTTTATTTAACAAATACGCCCGCCCGGGCGTTTTGCCCATACCGGAAACCCCGAACTGACGCTTGCGAAAGTAGCAGCCGGTTCCCAATCCAGACCGCTAAAAATGAACCGCCCCGGGTTTTGTGTAGAGTTTTAGGGCTCTGTTTTTGAGTACTTCCTGATATCCATATCGGTACTATACCATATCTCCTCAACCTGCTATGGGGTTTTGTATCCATTACTCTCACTGATTCGGGAATTGTTGTACCAATACACCCACTCAACCGTCCTTAGATTCAGACTCTCATAGGCGATGTATTCACGCCCGGAACGCGCCCTCATGTGAAGCGCCATCTTGAACGCTGAGGCAGCCATATTCCTGTCCAGCCGCATGGATACGTTATAACCCACTATCGTCCTGGCAAAAACGTCCGTGATGAACGCGGTGTAATTCCGTTTCTAAACCGCATCGAAGTTCATCTGATTTAGAAACGAAATCATACGGATTCGGGCGGCAGATTGCCGCCCCTACTCTCCGGAGATTACACGCTCCATTACCTCATGGCCTTGGATAATTAATGCCTTGATGAAATAGAAATGGAATAAGACTATTTTTCGCGCGTCGGCGCCCACGGTTACCCGCCGATCAAGACCTTTACGCCGAAGCTCTCGATGATCTTCGCGGCGCTCCTGAGCGATTGTTCGGTCGGCGGGCGCAGGCCCTTCAAGCCGAATTTAATGCCCCAGCGATTGTGCTTGTCCTCCGCTGCGCTGTGGTACGGCAAAATGTTCAATTGACGAACGGCGTTAAGGCCGGAAATAAATTTTCCGGCGGCGTTGAGGTTTTCGAGGTCGGTGTTTATCCCTGGGATGAAGGGCATTCGAGCCCAAATCTCCGCGCCGGCGCTTGCCAGCTTTGAGAGGTTAGAGAGGATGATCTCGTTGTCCACGCCGGTAAATTCGCGGTGCCTGTCTGGATTCATAATCTTTATGTCGTAGAGGAAGAGATCCGTATGGGGAATCGTCTCCATAATTACGGAAGGACTCGCGAATCCGCTTGTGTCGAGCGTTGTGTGCAACTCATATTTTTTGCACTCGCGAAGAATGGCTATGGCAAATTCCGGCTGGCTTAACGGTTCTCCCCCGGTCAGCGTCACACCGCCTCCCGACTGCTCGAAGAAAAGCCTCTCCTTTAAAATCTGATGCGTCACTTCATCGACGCCGACACTTTTTCCGCACATCTCCCTCGCTCCGGAAGGGCAGGCGTCGGCGCACCTTCCCAGCCCCGCACAGAGCGTCTCGTCCGTAAGAAGCCCGGCTTCCGAGGCCCTCACGGCTCCCTTGGGACAAGCCCCAACGCAAGCGCCGCATCCGATGCAGCGTTCCGGGCGAAATAACGGGCGCGGTTCAAATATCTGGCTCTCCGGGTTATGACACCAGAGACACGCAAGAGGACAGCCCTTGAAATGGACGGAGGCGCGTATTCCAGGGCCGTCGTGAAGGGCATAGCGTTTGAAGTCGAATACTATGCCCCGCGTTTTTTTAAATTCCGCCGCCAACGCTATGGCCGCCGTTTTATAAAATCGGGAACGAACTTGTCCGAAGCGGTGGAGGGCTCGAATGGGTCACTACCCACCAGATGAACGCTCGAATCAGGATAAGCGTTGATGGTCAGCTTGAGCCCTACCCAATTATCGTCTCCGCTCATGTCATCCCGGTAGATAACCTCCCACTGCAGGCAGTGCTGGTTGTAGAGAACCTTGTAGAGCATTTCTGCCATCGTGTCGTCCTTTAGGCTGTACGCGCCCCGGAGAGCGAGACGCCACCAAAAATCCGGCGAGCCGGTGGGGATCGTAACGCCGATTTGCTGATAGACATCTTCCCTCGGCTCGTAGCTATCCCAGAGCATCGGTGACTGGCCCCATACCCATCGCCTGAGGTAAGCGCTCTCCATGTCAAAGTCTCCGAGCTTCCATTTGGCGCCGAGCATCGCGTTCGCGATTTGCTGCGTGCCGGATTCTGTCGACTCTGAGCTGCCGTAGTTGTAATACCAGTAAATAGCGTTATAAAAGGGCTCGAAATTTTTAGACTGGTTCCCGAATGAACCCTCAATCTGAACCCCAGCGCCGTATCTCTCGATCGAGGGCTGTCCGCCGCCGGAACTAGCGTCCTCATATTTGCCCCAGCTTCCCATCAGGCGGTACCTGCCGGACGCGGCGCGATCGTCGATCCAGGGGCTGACGATGTTCAGCTCCGGCTTCCTCCAGACCACGTACCGCGAATCTCTGCCGGCGGACTTCTCAACCGTCACAAGCTCCCTCTCGGACCATGCGGCCTCGAACTGCCAGTCGCCGTCATACCAAAATCCCCACTTAGAGCGCCAGAGCGTTTCATCCCTGTCCTTGTCATGCGTTCTGGCGAGGTTTCCAAAGGCGGTCACGCCGGGCAGCACCTCCTGCTGCAGAAGAGCGCCGCCCTCCCAGATGTTCTGGCTCCACCATATCGCTTCGAGGCCGAGTTCGCCGGTATCCCAGACAAACGGCCCTGATAGGCCTATTCCGACGCCCTTGTCGGACTCGTACCCAATCTTAGGGAAAATGGAACGTTTGTTGAAACGGGATTTCGCTCCAATATTCGAGACAAAGTCAAAGGGGTATGTAAATATCAGCGTCTCTCCAAGGTAAACTTTAGGTTTCCTTATTACGATCCTCCTGTTTGGGATTACCGAGAGCTCCTTTGCCTCTAACCTATAGTGCGGGTGCGGATAGTTGCAGGTCGTGATGACGGCGCCGCTCCACTTGGCCGCCTGTTCCTCGGCGCTGGCCCCGCCCTTCGGCGAATAGCGGGTCACGTCGGAGAGAGGCATGACCTCGATGGACGCGCCCTTCACAAAGAACGCCTCGACCCTGCCGTTCGGCTTCGTAAAGATTCCCCTGCGGGTAGAGAGATTGTAGTCGAGCTTCTCCCCGTTTATCCTCGTACCGGCGGACATGAGCGTGACGCCGCCCTCGGCGGTCGATGCCGCCCTCACGCTCTCTGTTGAGCTGTCGTATTCCATGTATGGGGCGAGGACTGTTATCTCCTCATTTGAAATCTTG
This sequence comes from Synergistaceae bacterium, assembly GCA_031269875.1. Classification (GTDB taxonomy): domain Bacteria; phylum Synergistota; class Synergistia; order Synergistales; family Synergistaceae; genus JAIRNC01. The sequence continues at coordinate 31,303 of JAISYM010000079.1, read as the reverse complement.
ACGTCTCCCTCGGCAATCGCGACACCGCTGGTCTCCTCGAACGATATCCTGTCCGCATCCAGCTTAATCTCGGCCGAAGCGGCGATTTCAGGGGCAAAAAGTAAAAAAACAAGCGTTATTGCAACTGTGAGCGCATAAGTACGCGATCCATTCATTCTACAGCCCAAGAGACATAAGCCCCTTTCCAAAGGACAAAGACACCGTCGCTGGCTATGGCCGCCATCCCGCCCTTGATATATGTTTTTTCATCCCAAAGCTCTATGCCGCGGTTAAACAACCAAACATCGGGCGATCTCTCGTAGCTCGCTTGAGGCGCCAGAACGTCCATGCTCCTGCCGTCCCGAAAGAGAACGCCGTCGAGCGACCTTACCTCCAGAAAGTAATCCGCCTCTGAGAACTCGCCGTTTGACGCGCGCAGAGACATCAGTCCGTCGGAATCCGCTTCGCTCACGTCTATCTCCATTTCGAAAGCCCTTATCACGCCAGAGTCATGTTCCGCCCTTTTCGCGCGAAGATGCCAGTCCCTGCTTCGGATCCTCCGCCTGAAATCCAGGTTTTCCACGGACACGTCCGGCAAGTCCCCGAGAGTGAAGTCCGGCGTGAGGTTCATATCGCGCCTTATGTAAAACGCGAGCGCAAGGATCGCGGCGATTGCCAAGAGCAGTTTGATTTTACCACGATACACGATTTAAACCGTTTTCCTCCACGAAATTAATCCGCTTGCTGTCAAGCGTCTTCATAAAGAGCAGCCGTCTGGAGACCGTTACCTGCGCCGAATCCCCCTGCCAGTTGACCTTGTAGCCCTCCTTGAGCCCTTTGCGAAAACCGTCGGACAGGATCTCCCGCGTGAAAAGCTCGCGCGATATCCTGCCCTGAGATTCTGACGACAAGAGAGAGTACATCCTGTCGACGTCCCCGTTTATCCAGGCCCGGAGATACGAGTCTAGCGCCTCCGCGCGGGCCGCGTTTGACGTTGAGCGCGTCTGCGTTTGCTGCGGCTCTTGGATCTTTTCATCATCAGACGGGTACAAAATCACCGGAGGCGCCAATTCGGGCGCCGCCGGCACGTTGGGGGCAGCGGGCGGAAATATCTCAGGTGCCGGCTCGGCGGATTTTGCCCGCTCGGGAGGTTCCGGATTTTTTGGCGAGTTCGGCGGCTGCGGCGTTATTGGCGCGGCTGGCTTCGCGGTCGGAATTTTAACGATGGTCTCCTTTGTCTGCGGCACCGGAGGTTTTTGCTGGCTTAGCTGGCTTGGCTGGCTTGTCCGGCCCTGAACAGCCGTCGCAATGGCCTGCGGCGCGTTTTGACCCGAAAAAGAGAAAACGGTCTCTCCTTCCCTCGTCAATCCCTTGACCGCAATCTTGAAGTCGCCGCTCTCCTGTTTTGGGAAGAACACCAGCCCCTGCATGAGGCCTGACAGAGGGCCGTCGAGTTTCTTTTCAAAAGCTATCGGGCTTATCCGCTTGCCTGACGCGTCAAGGAGCGCGATATTCTTCGAAAGAGGCGCCAAAGAGAGAGGCTCCTGACCGAACGCGTGAACGGAAAGCAGTATGGCGGTGGCGGCGTTCGTCCTAAGTTCATCCGTAAATGATTTTCGGTAAGCGTCTTCCTGCGCGGCGGTCATCCTTTGCCGAGCCGCCTCGGATTTCACCCATAAATCTACAAATCTGTCGGTATAGTGAACCACCCACGTCAGGTTGTCGTCTCCCCAGCGGATTGCGGTTCGCTGGTCGAGCAACGCCAAAGCGTCGCTCCTGTCGTCAGCCGCGGCCGGAAGGGCAAAGAGCGCCAGCGCGGCAATGACCGCCAGGAGCGCGCGGCGGTTAACCGTAAATCGAGTCTTATTCGAAGACATCTACGCCGGGCTCTACTCCGGACGGAGAAGACGACGTGGAGTCCACAACTTCCGGAAGGACGAGCGCCGGGATTTGATACCCCATAATGCTCGAAGCCGCGGAAGTTTCCACGAAAACCAAAGTACCTTCCTTGATCTGCTTATCGCTCCCCCGGACGAGGAAACCGCCCGCTAGTCCGACCGGCCCGAGAAGGACGGCCCCCGCCACGCTCGCGCCGGCAGCGCCTATCGTCGCGGAGTCGACCTCCATAGCTTTTTTCGACTCCGGGCCTATAAAGACTTCCGCTGTCGATCCGTCGATAAATTCAATATTCTTAAACCCGACCTCTATCTCGGAGGGGCGTCCGAAACTCCGAGGCATCCGCACTTTCGTGACCTCCGCGAATAGCCTGTTGCCTCTTGCCGCCGCGAGCGAACCGCCTATTACGCAATCCTCCGTGATTTCAAGCGCGACCGAGTCGCCTTTTTTTACGTTACGGACAGTCAGCGTGTTTATAAATTTAGTTTTCATGACGGTATTGGCGGGCACGCTCACCGAAACAGCGCTTACACCGTTTGGCATGAGCTTTGAAATGAGCCTCTCGACTCTGGCCGACAGCGCGCCAATCTGCGGTTCGCCTTCAAGCGTCTGTTCGAGCGTATTCACCCTATCGATCAGTGACATCGCCGAATTAACCCTTTTAAGGGTGACCCACTCCGCGATGGCGGTCTTGAAAAGGAGCGAGGGCTGGCCGGAATTCCCCTTTTCGACAAAGTTCTCGAGCGCCGTCTGCCTCTCCGTGAGACTGCCGGGCAGTTCCATCCCGAAAAGATCGCGCTCTACTTTTGAAAGGCGAAGGAGCAGCCCGCCAGTGCCGGGCGAGCCGTAAACGATGCTCTCCACCTTTTCCAGGCCCTGCAGCGGAAGCCTTTCAGGATCGTTATTATCATCCGCGGCGAATGACCGCCCGGAAAATGTCGCGAAAACCAAGAAAAATACGGCGGCAGAGATGATCGCAAAGCGCTTCATAGTTTGAGTATTCCTCCTCAATCATTATCAGGGTAAAAGGGACCGCGCCGTCCGGTTCATAAACAGTACGACGGCCCGCTCTCCTAATATTATCACTTATTTGTCATCCGTTCCTTCGCCGCGGCTATGAAATCCCTGAAAAGGGGGTGCGGACGAAGCGGCCTCGAAAGGAGTTCAGGGTGGAACTGCACGCCGACGAACCAGGGATGATCCTCGATTTCCATTATCTCGACGAGGTTCTTCTCCTGATAAATCCCTGTCACCTTCATGCCGGCCGCCTCCAGCTTATCCCTGTAGCCGTTGTTGATCTCGTAGCGGTGCCTGTGACGCTCCAAAACCTCCGGCACGCACCCATAGGCCCGATGAGACATGCTCCCCTCCTTGAGGTTGCACCTGTAAGCCCCGAGCCGCATCGTTCCGCCAAGGCCCTCTATTTTTTTCTGATCCTCCATCAAATGGACGACGGGATGCAATGTAGACGGATCCATCTCCGAGCTGTTCGCGGACGCGAGATGCGCCACGTTCCGGGAGAAGTCTATCACAGCCGCGTGAAGGCCGAGACAAAGTCCGAAATATGGGATCTTGTTCTCTCTCGCGTAGCCCGCCGCGGCAATTTTACCTTCCATGCCGCGCTTGCCGAAACCGCCGGCCACCAGGATACCGTGGATATCCCGAAAGAGCGCGGAAGCTCCGCACTTTTCGACCTCCTCGGCCTCGATAGGCCTTATATTGACCTTGAGTCCGTTATGAATGGCCGCGTGTGTCAGCGCCTCGTTGACGCTCATGTACGCGTCTTTGATGCTCGTGTACTTCCCGGTAAGCGCTATGTTGACCTCGGCCTCCGGGTTTTCCATCATATTCAAGAACTCGAGCCAGTCGCCCATTTCGACGCTTTCGCCGTACTCGAGGCCGAGTTTGTCCATCACCATCTCATCGAGCCGCTGATTGTGAAGCGATACGGGAACGCGGTATATGGTCGGCTCGTCAAGGGCCTCGAAGATGCACCTCTCCGGTACGCTGCAGAAGAGCGCTATCTTCTCCTTCATGTCGGCCTTGAGGGGAAGCTGTGAGCGGCAGACTATTACGTCCGGTTGAATGCCTATCTTGCGGAGCTCGTTTACGCTGTGCTGGGTAGGCTTCGTCTTCAGCTCTCCAGCCGCGGCGATATACGGTATCAGCGTGACGTGGCAGTAGATGACGTTTTCGCGCCCCACCCTGCCTGGCAGTTGGCGTATGGCCTCCAGGAACGGCAGCCCCTCGATATCCCCGACCGTTCCGCCAATCTCCGCTATTACGACATCCTGACCGTCCGCCACCCTCAGAATGCTCTCCTGTATCTCGTTTGTGACATGAGGGATGACCTGAACCGTCCCGCCGTTATACAGCCCGCGGCGTTCCTTGCCGATCACGTCGGAGTATATCCTTCCCGCCGTCACGCTGTTGTCGTATTTCAGCCTCTCGTCGATAAAACGCTCATAGTGCCCGAGATCGAGATCCGTCTCGGCGCCGTCGTCCGTCACAAACACCTCACCGTGCTGGAAGGGGTTCATGGTGCCGGCGTCCACGTTGAGATACGGATCCATCTTTATAATAGACACACGAAAGCCCCTTCGCTTCAGCAGATTACCCAGCGAAGCGGCGGTAATACCCTTTCCGAGAGATGATACGACTCCGCCGGTCACAAAAATAAACTTCACAGCCATTCAAAGACCTCCAATCTTATTAGCGGAGTACCTTAAGAGGGTTCGTCGGAGAACCGCCCTTACGCACTTCGAAGTGTACATGGTTTCCCGTTGATCTGCCAGTGCTTCCCACAAGAGCGATCCGCTCACCCCTGCGGACATTCGTCCCTGCCTTGACGAGCAGTTTGCTGCAGTGGCCGTACAGCGTCGTGACGCCTCCGGGATGCTGGATGACGACCGTCTTGCCGTAACCGCCCATCCACCCGGAGTGAACGACCTTGCCAGCCGATGACGCGACGACCTGCCTGCCGCGCGGGGCTCTGATATCCAGGCCCGTGTGAAAGTCTCTGCCTCCTCGTACAGGGTCCTTTCTCCATCCAAAGGAGCTCGATATCTTGCCGACCACCGGCCATCCAAATCCCTTTACCGCGCCTACTTTCTCCTTTACGACAGCCTTTCGGCCCTTCTGCGTCTCCACAAAAGCCATTATTTTCACGCCGGGCAGGAATATCTCTCTCCCCTTGGTGAGGACGGCGTCCGCGGAGAGTTCATTGGCCGACCGGATAGCTTCCTCGAATATTCCGTATTCAGCGGCCAGGCTCTTCACGGTCTGTCCTGATTTAACCGCGGCAAATACCCCATCCTGGTTTGGTACCCTGATCGTGGAACCTACCTTCAGCACGTCTGTTTCGGATATCTTATTGCTGCCGAAGAGAGAGTTTACGTCGAGGTCGAACGCGTTAGCGATCTTCCAAAGCGTGTCGCCGTTCATTATCACATAGTTTGTAACCTTGACCGGCGCGGTATATTTCCTTTTTTTGATTGCCTCCTCCTTGAGTTCGCGGACGTGCGAAAGCGTCTCGAGGACGAAGTCCCTGCTCAGGGGAATGTACAAGCCCTGCCCCTCCCTGAGCTTGTGCTGGTCGGTCAGTTCGTTTGCGGTCATAATGTCCTTTATCGTCAAGCCGTGTTTCTCCGAGATAGCGGAGAGCGTCTCTCCGGCGGACACAGAAATCTCTTTCCAGAACTGAGACTCATCCCGATGTCGTTCGGGCGCCTGTTCTTCCGGCTCCTCTTCAAAGACAACGTCAGAGTCTTCAAATGATGGTCCGCTGCCGCGGAAAGGGCCTATCCCGGACTTGACCGGGTCTTCTTTTCTCGCGTCGATCGCGTCTATGGCGATGAAACCCGAGGAGACTCCGGCGTCTGATCCGTCCTCCGATTCAAAACTCGTCCAATAGGCGCCGGAGGACTTAGCCGCGTGACTGACGCAGCTGTATGTCAGAAGGGCTGTTATTACGATTGACATAATAAAAAAAGGTCTTTTTTTAATATTCATCAGGAACTCTCCAGCAATTCTGTTATTCATCTGTCAGAAAGATCATGAAAAAACCTAACCCATTTTAATCGTACTCAAAAACTCCTTGTTCGACGTCGTGGATTTAAGCTTATCTATAATGAGCGCGAGCACTTCCGCCTCGTCCATATTGGCTATCTTTCTGCGCAGCCCCCATAGACGCTGAAGCTCCTCGTCATTCACCAGCAAATCCTCGCGCCTCGTGCCGGAACGGGTGATATCGATGGCCGGGAAAATCCTCTGCTCGGAGATCTTCCTCGACAGGTGTATCTCCATGTTGCCAGTGCCCTTGAACTCCTCGTAGATAACGTCGTCCATCCTGCTTCCTGTCTCGACGAGAGATGTTCCGACTATGGTGAGGCTTCCGCCGTTTTCGATGTTCCTGGCGGCGCCGAAAAATTTCTTCGGGAAGTAGAGGGCCGCCGGATCCATGCCTCCTGAAAGCGTGCGCCCGGACGGCGGCACGATAAGGTTCGAGGCCCTGGCAAGACGCGTTATCGAGTCCAGAAGCAGGACGACGTCCTTACCGACTTCCACGAGCCTCTTCGCTTTCTCCAGCGAAAGCGACGCCACCCGCATGTGTTCCTCTGCGGGACGGTCAAATGTCGAGGCGATGATCTCTCCGTCGACGGACCTGCTCATGTCCGTTACTTCTTCAGGGCGCTCGTCTATGAGCAGAACCATCATTATAATCTCGGGATGGTTCGTCGTTATCGCGTTCGCGAGGTGCTTCAGAAGCGTTGTCTTGCCTGCCTTCGGAGGCGATACTATGAGCGCCCTCTGCCCCTTTCCGATGGGAACGAACAGATCGACGAGCCTGGTCGAAAGCCTTTTCTGTTCAGTCTCCAATAAAATCTTGTGGTCGGGAAAGATGGGCACCAGCGCTTCGAAATGCGGTCTCTTGCGAGCCTCCTCAGGGTCGGAGAAGTTTACCGTCTCAACTCTTATTATGGCCTCATAGTGTTCGGGATCCCTTGGAGGGCGAACCATCCCCCAGACCACGTCGCCGTTCCTGAGCCCGAATCTGCGTATCTGCGAGGCGGAGACGTATATGTCATTGTTGCTCGGCAGGAGTCCCGAAGGACGAAGGAAACCGTAACCCTCCGGCAGACATTCGAGCGTGCCTCCGCCGAAGCGGAACCCCATATTGGCGGCTTGAGCGCCAAGAGCGCTCACTATTAGATCATCCTTGCGTAGCGTGGTGGGACTCTGAACCCCAAGTTCCTTAGCGACCTTACGAAGTTCGATTATCGGCATCGCGGCCAGTTTATTGAAATCCATCCGGGGGGTAGGAGCTGGTTTCTGTTCTGTAGTTTCGGCTACCGCCATACTCACTGCGTTTGCATCGGCCTCTTGCGGCGCGAGTGCGTCTGATTCCGTTATGTTGTCCATTGTTTTTGATAGGCCTCCCAGTTTGCTGATAACTTAGTTTTCACGATCTGTAAGCGAATGTGAAAAGGAATTCACCTTTGTGCTGAATTACAATTCTCCAAAATCAACTGAATAATTGACCCCGAATAATATGCAGGTGTATTTCATTCTCGATTTTGATTTTAGCGCGAATATTACGATATGTAAACTGCGCTCCAGATGTCTGTAAAATATAATCAGGAATCAGTCTAGAGCTTCATCGAGATCGAATCCCTCGTCTGCGCTGGTCACTTCAACGCTGAAACGCTCCAACCTCCTCTCGCGGCCGTTACAGGCTATCGACACCGAGTATGTGCCACCTGGAAGAGCCCCGCCGTCTTCTTTCAAGAGATAGAACGCCCGGGTACCCTCCGATTCCTGGAGGCGGTACGAGTCCTTCTGAACCATCTGGCCGCTGAAACCCCATATAATCTCGAGAGAATCACCCTCACGGGCACGGGAGTACTTAAACCACAGGCAAACTTGTTTGGTATCGCCTGAAAGTACGGTTCCCGGGTTTACGGGATTAAGGCCGTCGTCCAGCTCTTCACATATCCGTACGTCGTCTAATTTGAAGGAGGCCGCTATTACGTTATCAGCCCTGAAGCTCAAAGAAAGAAAAACCATGAGACCCACCACAAACAAGCCGAGCACAAGACATGCGCCAGCCTGATTCCGTCGATCACCGCGCGTCATTATAAACCCCCATCAAGAAATTAAAAAGCCCCTACGGTCAATTTGCCGCGCTTTTAAGAAGAGAAACGATTTCGAGCTGTTTTTCGAGCGGCATTCCGTCCACAGAAGTTTCGTTTTTCTTAGTGATACCGTCGACAACCCCGGCGCGGGCAAGCGCCCGCAATACGGCCTCCTCCTCCTCACAGCTCTGCCCCAGCCACTCGCCATATGTCGAAGAAAGCGCCGAAACCAAAGCATAAGCCCCCCAGTTGGATACGTCAACCGGCAAACAGACGTCCGTTTTTACGACGCAGAGGCAATTGGCGTAATCGGGCATTAATCTGGAAAGCGCCGCGGTAAAATTCCCCATCCCGACCTCGTTGCCGCCGTCTCCGATTCCGATGGAGCGCGCGCCGTTTACGGCAAAGGTGTCGAACGGCGCCGTCCAGGAACTTATATCCTCGCCCCGCATGTTGTAATACTTTCCATCGAGTGCGCGGCCAAGCCGCTCGACGTAGACGAAAAGATCCGTCCCGCTTGGGTCGAAATTCCGGGCTGTCGCGTCCTCTACAAGGTTTTGAGGGAATCCGAGAACGTCGGCGCACGCTCTGAAAGCACCCAGGCAAAGAGAATCAGTCCAGACGCGAATGTTTTTCCCGGCGCGGAGCAATGCTCGCGCCAAAACGAGGCTCCCGCCTGGACCGTCTGTCTCGGGAGATGACGCTTGCGGCACGAAAAAACCGGAAATGACAGCGATATGCCCGGCGTCGCGAAGCAAATCAACCGCAAGTCCCCACATCTCGTCGGCGCAAAGCCTGGAAGGACCCCGGAGGCTTTGGCCGGACGAGGTTACGCCGGTCAGCTTATGCGCAACGTCCGCTCGAAGCGGTGTCATATACCGAGTATTTCAACCAGAGCCATCATACCAGCGTCGAGGCTTTTCTTCTGCTCCCAGGATATCTGGATGGGGTTCGTGACTATTTCCCCATTGATCCGCCCTACCATCACGCCAAACTCACCGCGAACCAGCGCGTCTATCGCTCCGCCGCCAAGGCGGGACGCCAAAACAGCGTCGAATGACGACGGGCTGCCGCCTCTTTGTATGTGCCCGAGTACTGTGATGCGAGCGTCGTATCCGCCCGTATCCTTCAAGAGCGCCTGTAACTCCGAGGCCTGCATGACGCCCTCGGCCACTATTATGAGCGAGTGGCTCTTACCGCGTTCCTTGGCGTAATGAAGCTTCTTGCACAGTACGTCCATGTCGAACGGCACTTCTGGAACGAGAGCGAATTCCGCGCCTGCCGCAACGGCCGCTTCGAGAGCGAGGAAGCCCGCGTTGCGCCCCATCACCTCGACCAAGAAAAGGCGTTCGTGACTCGACGCCGTATCGCGAAGCTTCTCTATGCACTGAAGGGCGGTGTTGCAGGCGGTGTCGAATCCGATCGTGCAATCGGTGCCCGCGATATCGTTATCTATCGTGCCGGGAATCCCGACTACGGGAAAGCCAAGCTTATGGAGCTCATAAGCTCCGCGGAAAGAGCCGTCCCCGCCTATTACCACGAGCGCGTCCATGTCGTATTCCTTGAGACGCTGCAAACCCTCGCGCACGCCCTCCGGCTTAGTGAATCGTTCGCATCTGGCGGTGCGGAGCATCGTACCGCCGCGGTGAACTATGCCGCCGACGGAACTCACCGAGAGCGGTATTACGTCCCCCTCCAGAAGACCCTCGTATCCCCTGCGAAAACCGATGACTTCCATACCGTTGTAGATCGCGGTCCTCGTGACGGCCCTGATCGCGGCGTTCATCCCAGGAGCGTCTCCTCCGCTTGTAAGAATGCCTACACGTTTCATAGGGCAAAACCTCCTAATTCCGCCGGAGCTCATCTATGCGGGCGTTAATTTCGTCTATCTCGTTCTTTTTATTTTCCAGTTGTGTTTCCAACTCCGCTTTCTCCCCGGAGAGCTTCTCCATTCTCCTGAGAAGGCGGTCTATCTCCATCCTGTCGGCGGCTGTACCGCTGGTCGGGACGCCGACATTCTCCTGCTTCACGTCCCAGTTGAGGCGAACCTCCTTCGAGTCCAGAACGGGGCTTGCGCCGGATACCATCACAAATCGCAGCGTTGTGTCCCTGTTAAAGATAGAAGCCCCCGTTTTCTCGTCATACCTCGGGAAATAGACTATGCCGTCCCTCTTGCCCTGAAGAGGGAAATTGAAGCGTTGATCGTACTCGGCAGGCGCGTATTTTTTATTTCCGACCCAGAGGTGTATCATCTCGTTAAAGGGCGCCATGTGCGCTGTCGGCCCCAGCTCTTCGAGTTCCAGGTAAATGGGCAGGTACTCGTCGATTTTGACGCTGTTGAGGAAGTTATACTTGTAATCCTCGAGCTCGCTCGCCGTCCAGAGGTTTTTCTCCGCTTCGCTCTCCATGAGGTTGTTAATGTACTCGACCGTATAAAGCGTCGCTTTTACGGAAAACACGCCCCCCAGATCGTTGCGGTACTCCTCATGTCTGCTCCACCTTGCCATTGCCTTCTCATATTGATTGGCCGCCATGCTCTCCGCGGTGAAGCATAACGCGAACACCACAGCGAAAAGAACGCAAAAAAAGATTTTAAATTTACTTCTCATATTACGACCTCCCGTATAGTTGTCATACCAGCTTGAAATCATATTTGCACAGTATAAGCGCGGCAAAACCTCTTACATAATAGTATTGACGTATTCCCTATCCTCAAAATCGAGCCACCCGGTCTTGAAGATAAACCTGAAATGTTCCGGTGACAGGGTCAGGGCACCCACTTCCCTGATATCCAAAAAGGGGATCGTGGCTATGGCCGTGAGAGTCGAGTCATAGCTCGCGCTTGGATCGCTATGCCGCCGCGTCGCTAAAATCTGCCTCAGGAATTTCATATCCGCATACACAATTTCAAGCGCACCCTCATTCTTCGTCAGATTCTCGTAAAACTCCGACTTCACGCTGAATGGTTCTTTCAGGTCATTCGGCGGCATAAAACCGATAAACGCGCGGTCATCCCCGAAGGCCGCGGTGACACTCACCGGACTGCCCGATTCGGCTTCCTTGGTCTCAATACTGAAGACGTGGTTCCAATCATCGTCAGGTATCTCCTTCGCGTTCACGGCCTCATCAGAATTTGTCTTACGGCGGGCGCTCTGTGCTTTAGAGAGCGCGTCGCCCGCCCTCTTCCAATCCCCGGCGCTGTCCAAAACAGCGGCATAAGCTGTCAGTCTGCCGTCAGGCGCCGATGTAACGGCGAAGTTCAGCCGGCCGGCCGCCGAAAGCGCGGACCTGATATATTCCGCCGTGTCCCCCTCGGCGAATTTCTGGAGGGCCTGGTCGTCCCATTCGCCCTTCACGCCGACGTAATAAGAAAGAAGCCGCATAAAATTGTAGCCGTCTAACAAGTCGCCGTTCACAATCCCGTCGACAGCGGCCACGAGCCTTCCTCCACCAGCCCTGCGGAACGACCCGGTGGGCTTTGAGACGCTGTGTTCGAAAAAGGCGTCGCCATAAAGCGGTTTGATCGCGTCCGTGAAAATATCGAGCTCCCACCCTCCGGGCCGCAGGGCGGCGTTCATTTCGACAGAGATATTTTCCGGAAAAGGCGCGCCGCTCGGAAACCCGGCAATGGCCGCGAACTCATTCGCGAAGATGGCTGAATACTCTTTCCCGAGCCCGCAAAGGATCAGATTGCGCCCGTTAGACTTCGTCTTTGGGGAAAAGCGCTTATAGCCGTTCAGTGTGGCCAGCAGTGATTTTTTGACGCCTTCTATGCTGTTGGCGAATACCAGCAGTTCTCCGTTCGAGGAAAAATAAAAACCGAATGGATTCAACCGATAGAATGGGACGTCATGGTCGGGGGCCTCTACCGCGACACTGCTCCAAATCTTGCCGAAGAACTTGTCCAATTCGGCCGTGGAGGCATTGGCCGACGCTATCCTCCCGAGGATTTCGCTCCCGCCGTCTTCGAGTGTCCATGCCATCTGAAAGGAGGGCGCCTCATCACCGGAGACGGAGAACATGAGAGAAATTTCACGTGCGGGGATCCCTTTCAGCGCCTCGCCGGCCTGCTTGGAGATGAATCGCAGCGTCTCCGATTTCTGAAGACGCCGCGATATCTCGCCCGCGTCCTGGAAGTCGGCGTAAAAATAGGCTGGGTCGTCGCCCACGAGCGGCGAAATCGCGAGCGACGCCCGCGAAGCGGCGTCCGCGCCGGCTGCCATTAAAACGGAAAGAGCTAAGATCGTTAAAAGAAGGAGCTTTTTGCGTGCCCCTGTCACTCCGTAAGGGGGTAAACTGCGCTGTGTCGCTGTCATCAAAAACTTCCTTTCCGTGAAAATATTTTTTACATCTCCAGACGATTCTATCGTACATCCGATATATGGCAAGCGCAAAATATTATCCCTTACATGCGCGTCAAGGCGCGCCGCCGGACCGCTTTTCCGCAAACAGGGGCGTCCTGCGGAAAGGCGTCACGCCTGCGATATCGAACGAATCGACGACTATTCCAGCTTCGTCGCTCATAAGCCACGACGCCAGTTTGGCGGCTATCCGCGCGCGGTCTTTTCTATAACCGGAGTTTTTGACCAGGCATACGTAACTTTTTCTGTAGACGCCGGTTCCGGCGACCTTCTCCAGCACCGGCGACGAGCTCTGCGCGTTAAGGTACGCGGCGTACGAACCCTCGCCGACCAGCAAGAAAGCCCCCTCGTCGCCGGCCTGAAACATAGCCGTTACATCGTCCCTGCTCGACTGCACATAATTCTTGTTAAGGCCGGGATCCTCTATGCCGGAGGCTTCCCAGAGGGCGTACTCCGCCTTTAAGGACCATTCGTTCGTAATGAGGGAGAAAAAATGAGTCCCCTCGCGGAAAATTCGTCCCATAACGCCTGCCGCGCCGATCCCGGCGGCGTCGCCAGACGAGACCGGGCCTACCAGCACGATCTCCTCGGAAAATACTGGAAAGAAGCCTTGCAGAAGACCCTGATCGAACAGGTCATCAACCGCTTCGCGATCGCTCGTGAAAATCATGTCGAATGTTCCTATGACGCTCGCGCGCAGGATTTCATCCCTCTCCTCCAAAGTCTCCGACCGCAATGTTTCCCACGTCGGCGGAACTTCCGTGAGCGCCAAAAAAGAGCTGTTCAGCACCACGAGCAGAAGTTGCGCGGCCTGCGAGTTTGCGAACTCCGAAATACGCACGACCTTGTTGGGGTTGATTATAGGATCAAAGGCCCCGGAAGGAGCTGTGAAAAGGGCGCAGCAAAAGAGCGCGGCCGCTGAGGCGGACAGAATCCTCCGGCGGTTTGACCGCCAAAACTGGCTGTTCATTAACTATCACAACCCCTCTCGGATAAAAAGACGATTCAAGGGGGCCTCACATCGCCCTTGCCTTGTTCCTGATCCGCTGCAGGGCGTTGTCGGCCTTTTTTCGCTCGCAATCGAGGAGCAGAGCCGCGCCGGAGAGACTTCCCTCGCTAAGGTAGGCGTACAGCACGTTTTTTTCGAACGCGCTCAGCTCTTCTATCAGTTTCGAAAGGGATTCGTTTATCTCGATCCTCTCCTCGGGCTCCCCAAATCCTCCGTTTGACGCGATCGAGCCCGAAACCCGCGCGTCTAAGATATCGTCGTCGACCGCATACTCATGCCAAGAGCGTCTGAGATACGATATCATCCTGTTCCTCGCGCACGTCCTAACGTAACCCTCAAGGCTGCCGCGAGCCGGATCGTAGGAGTCCATAGCGCGGAGGGCGGCCATTATCCCCTCCTGCGTCAAATCCTCCCGCGTGAACAGGTCGTTGCCTGAAAGTTTTCTCGCCTCGCGCATCACGACCGGCAGGTATTTTTCTATCTCATTGGATATCTCCGTAGCGCTCTTCATCGTTTTTACGCTAAAAAAACCGTGTCACAGCGCGCGCAAAATCAGCGGGCGCGCGTCCGGCTTCGCGGTGTCTGAAACGGAGCTGATCTGTCCTATATATGTCTTTGCGCCGTTAAAAAGGCCCTCGTCGTTGTAGTAAATTTCAATGAGTGGTTCGCCCTTATCCGCGCGGTCTCCGACTTTCTTTAGGATTCTGAGCCCGACGGAGACGTCTACATGGTCGTCCTTGCGGATGCGTCCGCCGCCTAACGCGCGCACCGCGACTCCGGCCGCGCGCGCATCCATCCTCTCTACAACCCCGGAGCGCGGCGCCTCTATTACCCTTTTTTTCCCCGCCCGCGGCAGGATTGACGGATCGCCGCACACCGAAGCGCCGCCCTGCGCGTGAATCATGGAGGCAAACTTTCGGAGGGCATCTCCCCCGTCAAGCGCTTTCCGAGCCGCGTCCAACGCGGATTCGTCGTCCCGCGCTGCGCCTCCGAACACCAACATGCGAGACGCAAGGGCGAGGCTAAGTTCCCTGGTATCTTGCGGGCCGCGGCCGGATAGAACCTCTATCGCCTCGATAACCTCAACCGCGTTTCCAATCCACTCACCGAGCGGCTGTTCCATATCCGTAACGAGGTATGAACTTTTTTTGCCGAGCGCCCTGGAGAGGTTGACAAGAGCTTCCGCAAGCCTTTTTGCGTCCTCTATGCTCCTCATAAACGCGCCGCTTCCGCATTTTACGTCGAAAACGAACGCGTCAGCTCCTCCGGCGATTTTTTTAGAGACGATACTGCTCGATATCAGTGGAAGGGACGGCACTGTGCCGGTCACGTCGCGGAGGGCGTAAAATTTGCCCTCAGCCGGAGCGAGCGCCAGGGAGTGACCGGAAAGCGCTATCCCTATCTCATCCGCCTGTTTTAAAAATTGATCGGTGGAGAGGCGCATGTTCATGCCTGGGATCGACTCCAGTTTGTCAACCGTTCCGCCCGTGAAGCCGAGTCCCCTTCCGCTGAGTTTCGCGACGCGAAGCCCGCACGAGGCGGCAATCGGCGCGCATATAAGCGTCGTTTTGTCGCCTACCCCTCCGGTGCTGTGTTTATCAACGGTCAAAAACGTCCCGCCTCCGTCGGAAGGAGTCTTTAAAAAACGAACCATTTCACCGGATGAGGCGAGCGCGTCAGTAAACGCCACGAGTTCCGGCTCGGTGAGGCCTTTCAAAAAGACGGCCATCAGCCACGCGGATATCTGGTAGTCCGGTATCGCTCCGTCCCGGACAAGCGTCACAAACTCCGCAAGCTCCTCCGCGGTATGCGCGAAGCCGTCTCGCTTTCGCTCTATAAACTCAATAATGCCCGGCATTTTGCGCGATTTTTCTGAGGAAACCGCGTATAATCACGATCACCCTGCCCGCCGCGTCATTCATAGCGTCCAGGACTTCCTGGTGATGCAGTTTTTGAGCGGTTACGCCCGCCGCGTAGTTTGAGACGCAGGAGATCGCCGCTGCCCTCATGCCCATGTGGTTGGCGACGATTATCTCCGGGACGGTCGACATGCCGACGAGATCGGCCCCCAGCGTCCTGCTCATGCGTATTTCGGCCGGCGTCTCGTATGACGGTCCAGAGAAAGCTATGTAGACGCCGTTCCGGAGCCTTACGCCCTCTTCCTCTCCGACCTCCATGAGCGCGCGTATATACTCCTGGTCGTAAGCGTAAGTCATGTCCGGGAAGCGCGGCCCCCATTTGTCATTGTTCGAGCCTATAAGAGGGTTAGTGCCCATGAAGTTGATGTGGTCTTTGATTACGACAAGGTCTCCGGGAGTGTAAGAGAGATTCACGCCCCCGGCTGCGTTCGTCGCTATCAGGCCGCCGACGCCCATCTCTCCAAATATACGTACCGGGAAAGTGATTTCTTCCATAGTATAGCCTTCGTAGAAGTGGACGCGGCCCTGCATCGCGACGACAGGGACCCCCTCTATAGTGCCGATCACGAGGCGTCCGGCGTGTCCGATAGCTGTCGTTCGCGGCCAGTAAGGGATTTCATCGTAGGGAATCGCGACCGAGTTCTCGATCATCTCTACGACTCCGCCGAGACCGGAGCCAAGAATTATGCCTATTTTGGGGCGCAGCGTCGTCCTGCGGCCTATTGCGGCAAGCGTTTCAGCCGTCTTCTCGGCGTTCAGCATTCCGATGCCTTCCTCAGTCACCTCTTTTAGCGTCTTTATCAGATCTTGCGCGTGGGTGAAAACTGTCATAGATATCCCTCAGTTCTGTGTCAAGATGAGCGTACTTTTCAGTAGTCGCTATTGAAGAATGCCCAAGTAACTCCTGCAATGTGCGCAAGTCCATCCCTCTTCGCTGAAGATGCGTGGCGAACGAGTGCCTCAAAACGTGCGGGTGAAGCCGCGCCTTCGCGATTCCGGCCTCCCTGCCCCTCCGTTGGACGATATTCCACAGCTCCTGCCTCGACATCCGCCTTCCGCGCGCCGATAAAAAGAGATATTTCGAATAGGCAGTTTCTACCGAGCCGGCCAAAATTGGGCGGGCTTCCTCCAAGTACCGGCGGATGACCCCCCTGAGCGCGCCGACATACGGTACTATCCTCTCCTTTCCCCCCTTACCCTTAACGTACATCACTCCGCCCGTTTCGTCAATATTTGAAAGCTCGATGGAACAGAGTTCGCTCGCCCGCAGCCCGCAGTCGTACGCCATCTCGATCATCGCCCTGTCCCTCATGCCTATGGCCGTTTTCTTTTTGTCCGCCGCAAGCGCCTTCTCATCTAGCGCCGATCGAGCGCCCTTCTCACAGCCGTCCAGCAGACGCTCTATTTCGCCCTCGGTCATAATCTGCGGAAGGGTTTTTTCCCTCTTCGGAAGCTGTCCCAGCGGACGTATAGACTCCTCGATCCCATCGTAAAGGAGATACTTCGAAAAAGCGCGCAGCGTAGCGGCGTTTCGCGCCCTTGTGCCGGACGATTTGCCGTCGAGGAGAAGCCGGCGCAGATACCGCGCCAAGAGCTCCGGCTCCACGGGGTAGTGACGTTTGCCCTCATTTGAGCAGAAAGCCATCCATTGAAGCAGGTCCGTCCTGTACGCCTTCACGGTATTCTCGCTTGCTCCGCGCTCCAAGGTCATATAGTCCAGGAAACCGGAGACCACTTGACAGGCGGCGTCATTTCCGCCGGCCTGCTTCTGTTTCACCTGGTATTCCTCATATTGAGCGTATAGAGCCACCAGCAGAGCCCGAAGAGCGTCTTGCCGTCCTTCACAAGACCGCGCTCCATCAGCCGCTCGACCTCCTGCCGGGAAGCGAAGCGCGCAAGGACGAGCTCGTCATCGTCCTGCGGCAAGCTATCCAGTGACAATCCGGTTGCGTAAAAGAGTGTAAGAAGTTCGTCAGAGAAGCCCGGAGACGTGAAAAATTCCGCTACCCGCTCGACTTTGGACGGTTTCCAGCCCGTCTCCTCGCGGAGTTCACGAATCGCCGAATCGGCAAAATCCTCTCCGGGCTCGGATATGCCCGCGGGCAGTTCGATAAGCGCTTGTCCGGAAGCGTACCTGTACTGTCGGATCAGGAGTACCTCTTGGTTCTCGTTTTCGGCCAAGATGACCACAGCCGGCAGGTGCTCCACCACCTCCCGGCAGGCGTTTTTTCCGCAGGGGAGCTTCACGCGGTCCACGCGCACGTTCAGTATTCTCCCCTCGTAAATACGGCTGCTTTCCATACAAGTTTCGGTCAGATCCTCTAGCTTGTCAATAATGTACGTCACGATAACCGCTCCCCACCCGCCGCTCGGAGGCCATTCCACCAGTCAAGCGCGCGCTGTATTTTTTTGCCTTCCGGCTGAACTTCGCGAAGTATTATACTGCCCTCTCCCGTCCCGACCGCAACCCCGCCCTCTATCACACCATAGAGCGTCCCTGGCGCGTCCCGAGATTCAGCGTCCGGCGTCAGAGGGAAGGCGGACAAAACACGGAGCCGCTTATCTCGCGCTGTCGTCCACGCACCCGGTTTCGGAGCGAGGGCGCGCACCAGACCGCATATCTCTGAAGATGAGCGCTCCCAGCGGATCATCTCCTCTTCCGGCCGAATCTTGGGAGCGTACGTCGCGGCGGACTCGTCCTGCGCTTCAAACGCCCAACTCTCCTCTAAGCGGCTGGATATGTGTTCTATAAATGAAGACGCGCCGGCAATCGCGGCGCGTTCCATGAGCGTTTCGGCGTTATCGCGGGCGTTTACGGTAATTTCCCTGCGCAATAAGATCGGGCCGGAATCCATCCCGGCGGCAAGTTTGAAAACCGTGACCCCGGTCTTTGGGCGGCAGTCCATGAGCGCCCTCTGTATCGGCGCGCCTCCCCTGTATTCCGGCAGGAGCGACGGGTGGATATTGAGGCACCCGACGCTTTCCTCAAAGCCAAGTATCGGTTCTGTGATCAACTGGCCGAAATCTATTACGAAGCAAAAATCGACCCGGATTTTTTCCCGAAGCGCAAGAACATCCGCGTCAGCGGAAGCGTTACCCGAACGGACCAAAGGGACGCCTTGCAGCTCAGAGCCGGCAAAGGCGTCCACCGCGGTTGGCGTGAGCCGTTTGCCGCGGCCTGCCGGTCTTTGAGGGGAAGTCACTATCCAAGATGGAGGGCGCCACGCCGAGAGCAGGGCAAGACACCTCGCCCCAAAGCCTCCGGAGCCGAAAAAACCCCAGGAGAGGTCGTTATTCACCTTTCTTGAACCTCCGAGTCGACGAGAGACTTCGCCTTTCTCTCCATTTTTTTCTTTATAAACGCCCTCTTAAGCCTCGACAGCTTGTCGATCATCAGTTTTGCGTCCAAATGGTCTATCTCGTGACAGAACACCCTCGCGAGGAATCCCTCGATGACCTCGTCGCGCGCGTCCCCGTTCTCATCCTGATAGACTACCCTTATCTTATTTGGTCTAGTGATCTCCTCAAATATGCCCGGAAAACTGAGACACCCCTCTTCGGCCCGCTCCTCGCCTTCTTCTTCCACTATCCTGGGGTTTACAAGCGCGTATCTGATACCCTCCCAATCAATCACGACCAACCTCATGGGAACGCCAACCTGAGGCGCGGCAAGGCCGATCCCTTTAGAGAGATACATGGTCTCCCACATATCAGATATCAGTTTTTTCAGCTTGTCGTCAAACCGGGTCACATCTTCAGCCATGACACGCAAAGCGGGATCCGGATAAACAAGCACATCAAGTATTGCCATACGCCAATCACCTCAAAAGCTCGATAGCTAAATATATATCGCCGTTATTTTAACAGCAACCCGTCAAACAGCCTAGCGTTTTGCCAAGCAAATCCGTGATTTATCGTCCTGGCACGTCTTGTTTGTCGTCTTGGGGTTTAGGTCTGACTTCGACAAAACACCGATGCTGGAAGTGCGTCACCACATAAAGCGCGGGCCATACGGCGGTTTTCAACCATAGGCCCGCTGGGTGGAACGAAAACATTGATTTACTGTTGGAGTCTGCCCGCTTAAACGCCGTTTCGAACTTTTAACCGGCGGATTACTACATCCTCTTATAAAATACCGACAGGAAAAGAAAAATCCCGACTGCCGACATGACGCTCAAGAAAATCAGCGGTTTGTTAAAGCGGTCGGTCTTGCGGCGAGAGCGCATTATATTGAACAGTACGCCAAAGATACAAAAGATGAACGCCGCAATGAGCGAATAGAGCGAAAGCCAGAGGAAACGCGAGTTATAGTTTGTGTTGACCGAGATATTCAGCACCCTGGTTATGAAATTCTCCGTTCCGGGCTGCGCTTTGCTGAAAAGCAGCAGCATGAACATGGCAAACAACCATCCGCCGGCGGTGAAGATTGATATGGCTTTGGCCATCCAGTCCCTCCCTTGCCTGCGTTCTACAAAGTGCCGTCCGTCCTTCGAATGTTGATCAGTCGCAGCCATGCCGCTCACCTCCTTCTATCGTCGTCAGCGGATCGGGTCCGACTCCGCTTCTAACATTGATTTCAGTTCATCCCACGTATGGCTTCCGAGTTCGCCTCTGGATCGCGATCTCACGGAGACCGAACGAAGCTCCGTTTCCTTCGCCCCCACTACGAGCATATACGGTATCTTCTCAATTTGGGCGTCTCGCACCTTCTTGCCAAGTTTCTCGTCGCGCCCGTCGCGCTCGACGCGAACCCCGCTTTTTGCCAGCTCCGCCTGGAGTTCGCGCGCGTAGGCGTCGTACTCCCGGGTAACGGGAATAATTTTGGCCTGTACCGGAGCGAGCCAGTAAGGGAAGGCGCCGGCGTAGTGCTCGACCAATATTCCGATAAAACGCTCCAGACTGCCGAGTATCGTCCTGTGCAGCATGACGGGACGGTGCTGGGCTCCGTCATCGCCTATGTAATTCATGTCGAATTTTTCAGGCAGCTGGAAGTCGAGCTGTATCGTTCCGCACTGCCAAGTCCGCCCGATACTGTCCTCGAGGTGATAGTCGATTTTCGGGCCGTAAAAGGCGCCGTCGCCCGGGTTGATCTTATACGGTGTGCCGGACTCTTCGAGCGCGTTCTGCAGCTTCTTCTCCGCGATTTCCCATCTTGCGGGATCCCCCATTGCCTTCGGAGGGCGCGTCGACAGCTCAACGTTGAACTTGAATCCAAATACGCCGTAGACGTACCTGTCTAAGTCCATTACCGCCTTCAGCTCATCCTCGACCTGATCTTCCGTGCAGTAAATATGAGCGTCATCCTGCGTGAAAGAGCGAACCCGCATCAGACCGTGCAGAACGCCGGAGCGTTCGTGCCTGTGTACAGTGCCGAGCTCGGCCATGCGCATGGGCATCTCCCTGTAGCTGCGCAGAGCCGTCTGGTAGTATATGATGCCGCCGGGACAGTTCATGGGCTTGATCGCGAACGGCCTCTCGTCGATCTCGGTGAAGTACATGTTCTCGCTGTAGTAATCCATGTGACCAGAGCGGTACCAGAGTTCACGGTCAAGCAGTATCGGCGTCTTTATCTCGGTGTAGCCGCGCCGCCGGTGCTCGTATCTCCAGAACTCCAGAAGTTTGTTCATCAGCTCCATACCCTTCGGGTGGAAGAACGGGAAACCGGGGCCTTCCGGCTGGAAGCTGTAAAGGTCCAGCTCGCGTCCCAGCTTTCTGTGGTCGCGAAGGCGCGCCTCCTCCATGCGCTTCAGATAAAGATCGAGCGACTCCGCGTCCGCAAAGCACGTGCCGTATATTCGCGTGAGCATGGGATTTTTCTCGTCACCCCTCCAATAGGCCCCGGCCAGCGAGAGAAGTTTGAAGTGTTTCAGGTAACCAGTATTTGGGACATGAGGGCCGCGGCAGAGATCCCAAAATTCACCCTGCCCGTAGAGCGACACGCGCTCCTGCCCGATATCCTTTATAAGCTCAGTCTTGAACGGATCGAGCTTGAACCGCTCCAGCGCCTCTTTAGCGGTGACATCTATCCTCTCTATGCGAAGCTTCTCCTTCGATAGCTTTTTCATTTCGCTCTCTATCGCCGGAAGATCCGCGTCCGTTATTGGCCTGGGGAACAGGACATCGTAGTAAAAGCCGTCCTTTATTGACGGCCCGACACCGAAGAGCGCCCCCGGGTACAGCCTCAAAATGGCCTGCGCCATCAGGTGCGACGCCGAGTGCCGCAGAATATCGAGCCCTTCGGCAGTCTCCGGAGTTATCGGAAGAACGGTTCCACCTCCGGTGATTTCTCTGTGGAGGTCAACCTGTTCATCGCCTACGACCGCCGCGATCGCGCCCTTTACATTCCACTCCTTGAAAAGGTCGAACGGCGTCGTCTTCTCTCCGTCTGAAGCGTTGCCTTCCGGCCCAACAAAACGAGCCATAATATCATCTCCTTTAACCGCCACTCTCAAACAGCGCCGCGTAAGGGGCGCATCAAAAAACGTGCTTCATTTTATCATTCTTTTATATTTTTTACAGCCCTACTTCACGCCGGTACTGCCGAAGCCGCCCGCCGCGCGTTCGGAGCCGGACAGATCGGCCGATTCGGCAAGTTCGGCACGGGTTACCGGGGCAAAGATCATCTGTGCTATTCTGTCACCCGGCGACACGGCAAAGGCGTCCTTTCCGTGGTTGATCAGCGTCACGCGAATTTCGCCCCTGTAGTCCGAGTCTATGGTGCCGGGCGAATTCAGCACCGTAACGCCGTGATGCGCGGCAAGCCCGCTTCTTGGCCGAACCTGCCCTTCGTATCCGTCGGGGATCTCCACAGAAAGACCGGTCCCGACAGTCGCAAACTCTCCTGAAGCTATCACAGCCGCCTCCGACGCCCGCAGATCGACGCCCGCCGATCCAGAGGTGGCGTAAGACGGGAGAGGGATGCCGGATAACCCGGCACCCCTCTTGACTTTGACAGTCAACGCTATTTCTCGCCCCATGACGTTTTGCGCGTTATCTGGATCGCCGGTCCGAACGGTATCCATTGCGAGGCCTGTCGCCGCTTGGCCTCTGGTCACGCCTTGGGGCGCTTTCGCCCTTTGGGAAGGTTGAATAACGCTCCTCGCGTTCGAGTTCAGACGGAAGCTGCGAGACAAGCGCCGCGTCGGCCAGAATAGTCTCTTTCTGATCGAGAGCGCGTCTGCGGGAGAGGTTTATCCTGTTCATGTCGTCGATCTCCTTGACCACTACCAAGACATCGTCCCCAACGGAGAAAGCGTCGTCGATTTTAGGGATGTGATTCACGCTGATCTCGCTCACGTGAAGCAGCCCCTCCTTGCCTGGCAGTATCTCCACAAAGGCGCCGAAGTTAATCATCCTCGTCACCTTGCCAACGAAGAACTCTCCCGCCTTTACCTCCCTCGTGAGATCGCTGATTATCTTCATAGCCGCGTGCGCCGAATCGGACTCCATCGCGGAGATAAACACCCTGCCGTCATCCCCTACGTCTATCTTGGCGCCGGTCTGCGCGACGATGGAGCGGATGATCTTCCCTCCGGGGCCGATCACGTCGCGAATCTTTTCGGGATCGATAGACAGAGTCAGGATACGCGGCGCGTTAGGCGATATCTCATCTCTCGCTCTGTCCAAAGCACCGTCCATAATCTCCAGTATGCGCAGTCTGGCCGATTGAGCCTGACCAAGGGCCTGTTCGAGTACCGACCTCGTTATGCCCCCCGCTTTGTTGTCCATTTGGAGAGCCGTGACGCCGTCCTTTGTTCCGGCGACCTTGAAGTCCATATCGCCGTAATGATCCTCGAGGCCTTGAATGTCCGTCAGAATACCAAACTTACCGTCGTCTGCGATCAGGCCCATGGCAATGCCGGCTACGGGTTTTTTGATCGGGACGCCCGCGTCCATCATAGAGAGGCTGCCGCCGCAGACGCTCGCCATAGAGCTAGAGCCGTTCGATTCGAGGATATCGGAGACCATCCGCACGACATATGGAAATTCTTCCTCCGACGGCATCATAACCCTGAGCGCCCGTTCCGCCAACGCGCCGTGCCCGATCTCCCTGCGGCCCGGTCCGCGCATCGGACGTACCTCGCCGACTGAGTACGGCGGGAAATTATAATGAAGGATGAAGCGTTTCGCCGGTTCATCCCACTTGAGCCCATCCAGCATCTGGTCATCCGTTCCGACCATGCCCAAAGTCGTGACGGAGAGCGACTGAGTCTCACCGCGGGTGAAAAGCGCGCTGCCGTGTGTCCTCGGAAGCACCCCCGCCTCGCATGAAATAGGGCGAAGCTCATCCATTGCCCTGCCGTCCGCTCTGCGTTTATCGTCAAGGATAAGTTTGCGGACGCCCTTTTTAGTGAGTTCGTCCATCAGTCCGGCGATGTAAGGCTTAGAATCGGGGTGCGACTCCAAGAAGCGTTCCGAGGCCCTCTGTGATATTGCCGACAGCGCCGCGGACCGTTCCGCCTTACCGTGAATCTGTATTGCGGAGTATATGTCGTTCCAGAGGTTGGCAGTCACCCAATCGTCGATCTCGGCAACGCGAACGGGCTCTGGGATCAGGAACTTGTCCTTGCCGGTCTTCTCCCTCATTTCGAGGATAAAGTCCACAATCTTGTTTATCTCGCTCTGGGCAAGCTCGAGCGCGTCTATGAGCAAGCTCTCCGGCACTTCCTGCGCTCCCGCCTCCACCATCGTTATGCCGCCTTTGTGGCCGGCTACGGTGAGGTCCAACGTGCTTTGAAGCATCTCCTGCTCGGTAGGGTTCACCACAAACGAGCCGTCCAGGAAGCCTATCTTGACAGCGCCGATAGGACCGTTCCACGGTATGTCGGAGATGGCGAGCGCCGCCGAGACCGCGTTGATGGAGAGTATGTTCGGAGCGATTACCTGGTCCACGGAGAGGACAGTACTCACGACATGAATGTCATAGCGCATGTGCTCAGGGAAGAGAGAGCGTATCGAGCGGTCTATTACCCTTGCGGACAGCACCGCGGACTCCGACGGACGCCCCTCGCGCTTTATGAACCCGCCGGGAATTTTACCGGCGGAGTAGTATCGCTCCTCATAATCTACCAGGAGCGGAAAGAAATCCAGACCCTCACGCGGTTTATCGGACATAACGGAAGTGACGAGGACAACCGTCTCCCCGCACTGCGCAAGAATGGACGCGTTTGCCTGCTTTGCCATGCGTCCCGTTTCGAATGAGACGGCCTTCCCGCCGATCTCAAGGCTAAATGTTTCAGCCATTATTTTTTTCCTCCTCTTGCCTCTTGTCTATTTTTAAAACTCCAAAATGATATCACATAGGAAAAGGGCCATGCAACCAAACTATGGTTGTTGCATGGCCCTTTGATAACGCTTATTCGTTTTTTATAATTGGATATGCCTCAATGGCGCAATCCCAAGCTCTGGATAAGGGTCTGATAGCGTGTGAAATCCTTATTGCGGAGATACTGGAGAAGCTTGCGCCTCTTTCCTACCATTATAAGAAGCCCGCGTCTGGAGTGGAAATCCTTCTTGTGTACTTTCATGTGCTCCGTCAGCTGTCTGATCCTGGTAGTCAGTATCGCTATCTGAACCTCCGGTGAACCTGTGTCGGCGCAGTGCGTCTTGTACTTCTCGATTACCTGCTGCTTTAGCTCCTTGTCGATCAATGCCTTCACTCCTAAATCTTTCAAAATCCCCAAACTCAGGCCGACGCGCAAAACGACTGTCCGTGTAGAGGGTAGGGAGATTATATCATAAGATCCGAAAAATTGCCTCGCGGGGCCAATATTAGAATATACGCCGGAGCAGCGGCGCACGTTTCAGAAAATACGCGCTCAAAAAGAAACAGGCGAATACGGTGAAAAGATTGCACGCCGCCCACTTTATCCATATATTTATGTCAAACGGCTTGATGAAATACGCGAATGGCATCAGAACTATCTGGTGCAGCCAATAAATCGAGTATGAATGAGGCTCCAAAATTTTAACGGCGTGCTGGTGGACTCCGCCTGTCCTTATAAAAAGCCCGGTAAGGAAAAATGTCATCAAAATCATAACCGAGTTATAAAGGAGCGCGTCCAATATCGCGTTTGCCCCGGCGCTGATTCCCGGGGCGGCAAAAAATTTCCAGTACAATAACAAAATAGACGACAGAACTCCGCCGAAACCCCATGACACGGGGTTTGGAATCCAACCGTCACGCGTAAACCAGCCGCGTCTCCACGCGTAAACCCCAAGCGCGAAGAAACCGGCGTAGCCCACAACGCGCGCGTGCTGAAAATAAAGGACATACCCGATATTTACCCATTCTTCCGCCGGCTTGATAAAATACACCGCGAGGTAATAGGAAAGCACCGAGACGAGCCAGAGCGCCGCAATCGGAAGGGCGGCGCTGGCGTTTGCCTTTCCGCGCGAGGGTGGTTCCTTGCAGAGAGCGGCGTAGGCGGTCAGGAAAAGGAACAGAAGCCCCAAAAACCAGTAGTGTCCCTGTTGGTAAAATGGCCCGAAAAACCAATCTTTTATAAAGGAGGACGCCGTCACCGGCCCGATATCGAACTTGATATACGAGGCGTAAGCGAAAAACGGGGCGACAAGCGCAACGCCGATAATCCACGGCAGCCCTATGCGCATAAATTTATCCCGCAAGAATTTCGACGCGCCGCGCTTCGACAAAGACGGCGGAGCGAAGTAACCGGCAAGAAAGAAAAGGGTGGACATGGGAAACGAATCGAGAAAGACGACGAGGAGCGCCATCGCGAAACTACTCTCGCCGTCAATCACGTACCACCACTGAGGCACAAACATCATGTACGTCATGGCCGCGTGAAGCTTTATGACTAAAATCACCATGACAAGCCTCATCGAGTCAAAACCAGCAATTCTGTCGCGTCGTTCGTCCATCAAATCCACCCCTTCTCGTTTTTTATGCGGCGGTTGCTCTTGTCTCGGCGCGCTTTCGCATGGTCGGGTCGAGGATGCTCTTCCTGATGCGAACGGATTTCGGCGTTATCTCGACCAGTTCGTCATCCTCGATCCATTCGAGTGACGACTCCACAGTTATCTTTCGCGGGACGTCCAAGACGATCGTAGCGTCCTTAGTGGCGGACCGGTGGTTTGTCTGCTGCTTGCGTTTGGCCGGGTTGCAGGGCAGGTCCTTCGGTTTTGCGCTCTCCCCCACCACCATGCCGCAGTACACGCGATCGCCTGGTTCAAGAAAGAGCCTGCCGCGTTCCTGAAGGTTTTCAAGGCTGTAGCTGGTCGCGACGCCCGTGTCCATGCAGACCATCGAACCCCGCGAGCGAGACACCACATCTCCGGCCCAAGCGTCGTAACCGACAAACCGGGAGGCTAAAATCCCGAGGCCCCGCGTGTCGGTTAAAAACTCTCCCCTATAGCCAATAAGGCCGCGCGTCGGTATTTTGAACGACAGCCTCAGCGTACCTGTCCCGCCGTTTTCCATTTGAAGGAGTTCGCCACGCCTCGAGGCTATCTTCTGTATTACGACGCCCTGATATTCCTCCGGCACGTCGATTATAAGCTCCTCCATCGGTTCCAGCAGCGCTCCGTTTTCATCCTGGCGGGTTATGACCTCCGGCCGTGAAACGCAAAATTCCATGCCCTCGCGCCTCATCTCCTCGATCAGTATCCCCAAATGGAGCTCGCCTCGACCGGATACTTTCACGCCGTCCGGCCTTCCGATATCCTCCATGCGAAGGGCGGGGTCGACGCGCGTCTCGCGTTCCAGGCGCGACTTTACCTGCCGCAGCGTTACTGCTGTGCCGTCCTCCCCGGCAAACGGGCCGGTGTTTACCAGAAAGAACATCGACACTGTCGGTTCCTCGACGTCGAGCGGGGGCAGCACGCTGTCCGCGGCGGAAGCGTCGGCAATCGTGTCGCCAAGCGTAATCTCGTCCGGGCCAGAGAACCAGACGATATCCCCCGCGCCAACCTCGTCGACCTCCTTGCGCTCCAGGCCTTCAGTGATGAAGAGGTGCGCGCATACCGCTTTTTTCTGGGATACGACCTCGAAGCTCTGCTGATCGTGGTCGGTCCATTTTGTGTGGGTTACCATGAGGGGGGCGTTCCGTTCGAGCGTCCCGCGCAGCACGCGCCCGCAGGCGATACGCCCGAGATAATCGCTCCAGGAGAGCGTACTCACCTGCATCAGGAGCGCTCCGCCGCTATCGACCTTCGGCGGCGGGACGAATTCGACGATCGCCTCGAACAACTCCTGCATACCCTTGGCGAGGCCGCCTTCTATGTCAGACGATTCCTTGACCATCCAACCGCTGAGGCCGGAGCCGTAAAGCACGGGGAACTCGCACTGCTCGTCGGTCGCGCCAAGCTCGAGGAAGAGATCGAACGTCTTGTCGAGCGCCGAGTCCGGCGCGGCGTTGGGCCTGTCGACCTTGTTGACGACGACGATCGGGCGAAGGCCAAGCCTGAGCGCGCGCATCAGCACGTACCGCGTCTGCGGCATAGGCCCTTCGTTCGCGTCCACGAGAAGGAGTACGGAGTCCACCATAGAGAGAACCCTTTCGACCTCGCCGGAGAAATCAGCGTGCCCGGGCGTGTCCACAATATTAATCCGGTATCCGTTCCACTCGACGGAGCAGTGTTTCGCCTTTATGGTTATGCCCCGCTCTCGCTCCAAGGAGAGTCCGTCCATAACCCTCTCCTCCATGCGCTCGTTTTCCCTGTCGGTCTGAGTAGCTCTGAAAATCGAGTCTATAAGCGTTGTTTTACCGTGGTCTATGTGGGCTATTATAGCTACATTTCGAATCTTTGAAGCATCATACACTAATGTCACCTCGTTTATTTTGAAGCGGTTCGTGCTCATCCGCATAAGCAACAGCGTATAATAGCATATTTTGGCGGTTTTCATCTTGGAAATTTTTAAAAATACGCACTCTATGCTAAAATGTGTGCAGGAAGTATCTCATCCAGTCGCTGTCCCCCAAAGGACGGAGGAAAGTCCGGGCTCCAAAGGGCAGGGTGCAGGAGAAATTCCTGTGGGTGCGAACCCAAGGAAAGTGCCACAGAAAAAATACCGCCGGAAGCGATTTCCGGCAAGGGTGAAAAGGCGAGGCAAGAGCTCACCGGACGCGCGGTGACGCGCGTGCCTGGCAAACCCCACCCGGAGCAAGATCGAATAGGGGAGGATGAGGCTGCCCGCTGACTCCCGGGTACGATCGCTCAGATAAATGACTGGACACGACAGAACCCGGCTTACGAGATGCTTCCGCGTTTACGCGGGGGACAACAAAAACGCCCCCCGCACCTTCAATTTTTTCCGATTTTTTCCATTGCGATTTTTTCCCCTTGACTCAAACGCCTTGTAAAGCTAGGATACTCCCGTTGCGCGTGTGTCCGTAGCTCAGCTGGATAGAGTGTTGGCCTCCGGAGCCAAAGGTCCCGGGTTCGAATCCCGGCGGGCACGCCAGAGATATCAAGGGTTCAGGGGAATTTCCTCCTGAACCCATTTTTTTCGTTGTCCCACTGTTGTCCCACACGGCGGCAGTCTTTTAAAAAAAACGCCCTGAAGATTCAGTTTGACAATAACTGACGATCACGATATCCTTTATAAAATTCGAGTGAAAGGAGGGAATTTCAGGTGACGAGATTGAGGGAACTACGGTTGTCAAGGCGGTTGTCGCTCATCGATTTGTGTCGGGCGCGCGGGCTGAATGTCTCCGCCGTCTCGCAAGCGGAGCGACGCAAGGCAGCGCCGTCTGCCAAGACGCGGCATGAATTGTCGCGGTTCTACCGTGAACCGCAGGAGGCTCTTTTTGACCGCGAAGGATTGGCGGCCATAGCGGAATGACAACAAAAAGCCAAGCCGCCCGGCGAGTGGGCGGCGAAGACGAAATAAGAGAAGGGAGTCTCGTTCAATGAGTGATCACGAGAATTATAACGTTCCACTCGAAAAACAGGAAGACATACGCAAGCTTGTTTATGATCTTTACGCCGCACGTGGGTACGCTCCCCCATCCGAAGAAGATATCATCAGGGTTTGTGCTTCATGGGTACACGGGGCTAAGCTGGATAATGTGTCTATTTTGGAATTCGCCAAAGGCGAGATCGCGGACTTCGAGCTCGAGAAGAAAATCGATGCTGAATCTACAACGTGCGAAGAACGACGCCAGCGGATCGAAAGGGAATTAGGAATCACAGCAGAAGACCAAGGAACTTTAGACATTGCAATGGACGATTTAGAATGGCTTGAAGTTAGAACAGGGCGCAAGAATGAAGAAATTCATCGCTTATCCGATGAGACTTTGCTTTTGTTGGGACAACATCATAGCGACCCGGAGGATGAAAACGCGCGCAATGCTTATGAACATTCAGCGGAAAAACTTGAGTCGGAAGTTTCCAAGGCAAAGAAACGGTTACAACTTGTGCTGAGACGCCAACAGAAACAGAATATCAAATCTTCTGTGAATGTTTCAGTTAAACACATACAACCATGTGCGCGCACAGCTTCGCGTGCTCACAATAGCGCCCCTCGCCCAACTTTTACAGGAAGCGGGGGTGGCGGTAGTGTCAACGATGATGATGATGGAGACACAGACTGTAGCGACCCTCCTTTAGTACCCTATCCCATTTGCCCAAAACAACTGAATAGCACACTCCATCCGTGGCTCGTCCCCGGCTCTTGGCTTATAACAGAAGGGAGGCGGGCAGCGTGAACTCGATCAAAAATAGCAAACTTCCCGCAAAAGGCGAACAGGCCAGGGGCGAATACTCACAGCTCCTAACCGAAAAGTCAGCCTGTGAATATTTGGGCGTCAGTTCATCTTTTTTACGGAAAGGCCGCTCCGAAGGCCAACATGGGAAGCGCGCGAATACGCCGCTTTACATCCGCCTTGGCGGGAGGATTTTTTACCGACGCACAGACCTCGACCGATGGCTTGCTGAACTTCTGGCTTTCTCTAACCTCGCTGAGGAAGGGGGCACGGTCGATGGATAGCCAAAATATCCCTGCCGAACTGAAGGCCTTGCCGCAATGGGTTTGCTGGCGCTTAGAGGAACGTAAGGGCGGCGGCAAGCCCACGAAAGTTCCCTACCGCATCGACGGACGCAAGGCGAAATCGACAGACCTGAATGACTGGACAACCTTTGAAAAGGCATACCAGGCTTATGTATCCCCGGGCCAGGAGAAACCATTTTACGGTGTCGGCTTCGTGTTCACACCGGGCGACGGCATTTGCGGAGTTGACCTGGATCACGTCATTAATGAGAGCGGGCAGATCGAGCCGTGGGCAGAGCGCACAGTTGGGGCATTCAACTCGTACACGGAATACTCCGTATCAGGCCAGGGGCTGCACATCCTTTGCCGTGGCGTGATCTCTGCTGACGCAAGGCACAGGCGCGGACAAGCCGAGATTTACGACCGGGGCAGGTATTTTACTGTGAGTGGCCAGCCATACGGGGAACCACGCCCGTTGAGGGATTGCCAGCCTGAGATAGACAGGCTCCTGAAGTGGATGGGGCAAGGCAAACCGGAACCGCAGAAACCCACCCGGAGTGTGTCTCCATGCCCGGACGACCACAAGCTACTCCACAAAGCCGCTTCGGCGAGAAACGGCTATAAGTTTGCGCGGCTGTGGCAAGGCGACGTGAGCGACTATGGCGGGGACGATTCAAGAGCCGACATTGCGCTACTGTCGATGCTGCTGTTTTGGACGCGTGGCGACGAATCACGAGCTGACGCGCTGTTCCGGCAATCTGGGTTGTCACGGGAGAAATGGACGAACCGCGCCGATTACAGGCGGCGTTGTTTTGAGTTTTTGGCGAGAGGATAAAAACGATGACAAACGATGAGATTACCCGCATCTCACAGGATGATGGCGAGCGGGAAAAGCTGATGGCGCAAGCCTTGGAAGAGGTAGAAAAAACGCTGTTCAACTATGGTTGTGGCATGACCGCGCGGGGGCTGAACAAAGCCGAACTTTCGGTATTGATGCACGCCCGGAACGCTCAGATGGACGCGCCGTTGAGCGCCGAAAAAATAAACGAACT
>JAISYM010000053.1 GCA_031269875.1 Synergistaceae bacterium | reverse complement strand
AGCCTCTTGGAGTAGGGGATAGATACCTCGTAGCCCTGTATGTGCGCTTTCCCCTCCGCCACACTGAAAGCCTGTTTGCCTAAAGGCGCGTCCTGCACCGTGACCGAGAGTCCCTGGATGATATAGAAACCGTTGGACTCCCTGTCGTACCGCGCGAGAGCGTCAAGAAACTCGTCCATGTAAGTGCCTGTTGGAACGGAAGAGCCGGCCACCTCGCCGTCCGTGACGGTATAGACCCGGCAGAACTCATGATCCCCGGAGGGATTGTCCGTGTTCCGCCCCCACTCAGCCGTGACGATTAACCTCGCCGCCCCCGGCTGGTTATATGCCGGACACCCTACGGCAGGATCTCTAAGTTCACCGTTCTCAATCTCCGTCTCGACCCGGCTCCTCAAGATAACGCCAATATCGACAGTCCCGGGTAAAGGAATCGTGAGCGTCGCCGTTTCCAGTTCACGCACAGCGCCGTTCAGATATACCCGCCCAGCGCCCACCCTGGCGGTCGACGCGTCCGTGTCTATCGCTATCTCACAGCCAGACACGATGTCCCCGTCACGGTAAAGGGCGTCGCCAATCCCTTTCAGCCGGTCGCTCAAGACGTCCTGTATCTCGTTAATCTCTGCTGATTGGATGAAGCGGCCCGCCAAAACAAGCAGCTTTTCCCAGCTCTTTTCTTTGGCGTATCTGTTGTAATAGTCCTGCAAATTAATGTTTGCCATTCGTCATCCCTCGTCTCAAAGAGATATAACCCACTGCATTTCCACCCGTTCCGAAGCTTTTCGGAGCAGTGCCTCCCGGTGTTCGAGCATGAGCAGGATACCGGGTGATTCGAGGTCGGCTGGCAGCAGGTAAGTCTTACCCGGTGCTACCGAGTCCTTCACGACGCCGCCGATGAATATCCCAAGCTCCCGGATAGTACTTCCCACGCCGTCAGTGAATCCAAACTTGAAATCAAGGTACAGATGTCTTGTCGGATCCGTGGATACCGTGTACCTATTGTTATCTGGCAGTAAGATCGAGCCCTCTGTGTCCGGCGTCACAAAGAGAGAATTAAACGCGTACACGCGCCCAATCTCGTTTTCCAATTCCGTGGCGTCCGTATCAGGAGCGGCGGGGCTGTCGTCCCAATCCGCGTCTCCGCTTCCCCACGCAAGGTGTATCGTCTGGTTCTTCACGGCTAGTGCGAGTGCCGCGCGCCCGCTTTCGGTCATTACACTCATATTCAGCTCACCTCAGTTATGATTAGATTGTTTTCCGCCTTTATCGCTGGCGGTTTAGATACCCACGTGCGATCCAGCCTCCATGTGTCGGAATCCCAGGAAGCCGGGATGTTGGCCCAAACGCTTGCGTTTTCTCCCGCCGTTAGCGTGTAAGAGCGTGACGTTTGAGGTTCGTTTTCAAAGACAGCGCCGGAAATAAAAATTTTCCCCTCAATCGCCTCGGACTCGTTTTCATGCGCTACAGCAAGGCAAAGAAGCTCACAAGATACCGCGCTTATTTCGTTTTCAAAGACGGCGTCAAAAGCAATGATTCCCCCGCCAACTGTTTGAATCTCGTTTTCAAAAACAGCGCCGAACGAATGAATTTCCCCTGATATCACGCTTATTTCATTTTCAAAGACGGCGTCAAAGGCAACGATTCCCCCGCCAACCGCTTGAATCTCGTTTTCAAAGACAGTGCCGGAAATAAAAATGTTTCCCTCAATCGCCCCGGACTCGTTTTCATGCGCTACAGCAAGGTAAAGAAACTCACCTGATACCGCCTCTGCGGTAACGATTGCAACAACCTCACCGCCGTTATCAATGACGCTGTATTCGTCTATGGGCAGGAATTTAGCCGCGTCTTGCGACGAGTCCAGTATTGACCCGTCGTATCTGTAAGGCTCAGGGATATACCAGTATCGCGATTCTACGGCCTGCCAGTTGTCGTATCGCGCATAGCCGTATACCGCGCATCCGATTGGGAATACTTGAAGGAAGCTTACGCAACCTGTTCTTTCCTTGCTCTCCGGCCAAGACTTGTCGTCCCATCTCTCCCGCCGCCGCCATGTGTTGTAACCTTCCATCGCTTCACGGTCGGAATAGGAAAACGTGATAATCGTCGACGCCGAGCGCTGCCCTGTTTCCGGCAGAATGTCTCCGTATCTCGTGCCGCTCCAGGAAATCCAGAGCGGGTATTTGAAATATTCCGACGTGGTTATGATCAATGCGGATGTTATTTCCGGCTCGCGCGGATTTTCCATCGCGCCTGGTGAAAGCTCCAGTCCGGGAAGAAATCCGTGACCATATTGGCAATAGTCGTATCTGCACCCGTGCGTCGAGGGATCTAAGCCGGGTATGTCAGGGATTACGATTAAGTTCAACAGCTCCGCGTGAAATGGTTTAGTGCGCTCCATCCACTGCTTGACTTTTTCCAACAAATCTTTTTGTGAATAGCTGTCGAGGGTTACGAGCTCTTTGTCGAAAACCATATCAACGCTAAAATAATGCGTCCTTGCGTTGTGCCATTTGCCGGCATCAAAAAACGGCTCCCCCGTAGGTTTCCCCTCGACAAGGTTGCCTGACGAATTTCTGAACCACGTATGCAGCGTGTAGCTTTTTACGCCGACGGATTGCAGAAACACCGCAAGACTTTTTTCTGTCCCCTTGATTTTCAATAACCAAGGCCAATTCCGTATCTGCCGCCGCCAAAGCAGCGGGTTGTCTCCGAGCAGAGGCGCGTTCGTGAGCGCCGCGAGGTAAGGAAGGTATTCTTCAGGGCATTTGTCCACATCGACCAGCGATGTGATGTCCCCCGTCTTTTTTTCTAGCGCGTCTAACTCCGGCTCCAGTTTCGACAGAAAACCGGCTAGCTCGTTGCCTTCCTGTCGATAAAGGGGCGGGACGAGGTCAAGTATTCGTCCCATTGCCCGCGCTGTCCTCAACGACAAAGCTCACGCTCCCGAGCAGGAGGACTTCGTTCGTGTCGGCCTTCACAGTCGCTGTTGGCGTTTGCAGTTCGACGCTCTCTACGCCCTCCGCG
Source organism: Synergistaceae bacterium (assembly GCA_031269875.1). Classification (GTDB taxonomy): domain Bacteria; phylum Synergistota; class Synergistia; order Synergistales; family Synergistaceae; genus JAIRNC01. The sequence goes on along the minus strand of JAISYM010000053.1, from coordinate 15,692 downwards.
TTGTCAATCGCGGCGTATACGTCAGAAATCCGCAATTCCCCGCCCATGTGCTGATTCTCTACACTCATGAGCGCGCGTAACGCGTATTCGGCCCTTGTGATTGCGGTTTGGCTGGCAACTCCCGGCGTGAGCCTCAGCGTCCCTATTACATCGACATAACGCCAAGTCCCGTCTTTGACCTCTATCCAATCCGTCAGCATCTTGCGCTCATTTATGTAACTCAGAAGCGCGTCTTTGAGGGGCTGAGACGCCAGAGCCAGACCGCCGGAACTTTCGGCATAGGCGAGGACGTAATACCGGATTACATTCGCTTCCCCGCTCCGTTCATGGACAATCGCGCGGGCCTTCGCTATGGCTCCGGCGTTGCTGTCTTGAAAGGTCATGGCGATAGTCTCATAATCCGCCTGGGTGACGCATCTGTTTTGAGCCTCGAAGTACCTTGGGGCCCACATTCTTATCCGCTCTGCGCTTTCAGGCTCTGCGCCCCCGCTGGCCGGGAAATGGTTTGTTACCGATACCGGTACTCGCTCCCCGATATCGTCCGTGACTATATCCCTCATGGCGGTAATGGCATTCGAGGCGACGTTGCCGCGCGTGCCACCGCCTATCCTGTAGGACGATGATATTTCAGCGTCCGCTTCAGGTATCCTGCCGTTCCCCCCGTCGCCGAACATGATCCTTGCCCTGCCGAACGCGTCAATGTCTACCGTGTACGCGGGAGAAGCGCCGCCTTGGTCGGCAAGGCTTTCAACAGCCTCCCACGCCGTCCCGTCCACCCGCACGGAGATTATCTCGATGACCGTTGCGCGCGGAAGGTAAAATTCCTGTCCAGCCGCGCCGTTGGAATAACCAAGGCGCTCGTCGAAAGTTTCCCCTTCGACCGCGCCGCACGTTCCTTCTGTCGCGCCGGAAGGTATGACGGTTTCACTTTGGGTTTCAAAAACAATTCCACCCGCCGACTCTACCGCCGTCCCTTTCGGTATAGATACGCTTCTTACGTGAGGCTGGCGGAGCGAAAAGTGTAATTCCGCTTCCGCTGGCCTTGCGTTCGATACCCTATAGCCAACGAGCTTGCACATGTTGAGCAGGTTTTGTCGTTCGGCCGCGGTCGGCAAAAAAGTCTCGTTCGCCTGCCGTTCAAGGTAAAACAAAAGGAGGTCGGTTATATACGCGAATACCTCGACCAGCATCATTCCGGAACTGTCTTCATAGAAGTCATTCCATTTGTCGGGATACGCTTCCTTTATCCTGGCAACGCAGTCTTCGACAATACCGGAGTAGTCTTTGCCGATATATTGGAAGCGCTTCAACCCAGCCATTTCGATACACCCCCTGTCCGGCTGACGCTTACCGCGAACGTCCTTTCCCCGCTGTCAGAAGCTTTGAGCAGATAATGCAAATAAGCATCCACTCGGAAATTCTGCGGGTAACCGCGCAAATCAGCCGATTTGAGCACGATGCGCGGCTCCCACATCTTTATCGCGTCGATCATCTCTACTTTCAGAAGCTGCAATGTGACGGCGTCTAGCGGTTCGTGTATTAGTTCCCTTATCCTTGAACCAAAAAGGGGAAGCATGACTCGCTCCCCCTTCCGTGTTCCCAGTATTTGCAGGATGTTCCCCTGTATCAAGTCTTCATCCGTTTTAGCCTCGAAAAATCCGTAAACACCCGCCCGCAGCGGGTATGAGGGCCCTTTCCACATCGCTTAGCACCTCTTGTCATTCCGTGATATCAAACAATGGGTGTCCCTGTGCGACAGTTGAGCCACACGCCACAGGATCGCCAATCCTCCCAACTTGTTTGCCCTCCACGTCGAATAGATTGCTTCCGGCCGCGAGAACAGAAGCATGAGTCTCTGGTATGTCTGGGCACGTATGCGCGGCCCATGCGTGGCTTTGCAGATGAACCGGGATGCCTTCCACATCGAAAAGGCCCGTGCCTTCGACGGAAGGACGAGGAGGCCAGCATCCGTGCCCTGTGCAAATCATTCCCTTTAGGGTAATCAGCGGCATATCAATACGCCTCCATCGTTGCGTGTCCGACACGGAACAGCAAAAGCCCGGGAATTTCTATTGTCCCGTTGCCATCTTTGTCGAAAAAAATAGTCTGCATTTTCTTCCCGTGAACAACTCGAATGAACTCCTCACCCGGTTTGTCGCAAAAGGTAAGGACGTGCCCGCTCGTTGTCTTGAAAACCTTGTAGTGGTGCGCCTCTTCCGGCGTGCCCTCGACTTCCTCTGGGGTGTCGCCCTCCGCGAACCACACCCCAGTCCATACCGGGTGTGTGGGGTCGGGCTGCCCGTCCTTCCACTGAAACTCCACCCAGACACCGGAACCAATTTCCGGCACGACGTAAAAACCGGCGTCCGCAAAGCCACCGTATGCGAAGCACGGCCATGCCCACGGAAGATCTTCAATCGGTTGCGCCCCATAAGCCGCGTCCACCCGCACTTTGAGCCGCCCGAGTTTCAGAGGATCGGCGTTGTCGGATACCAAACCCCGGTGCTTCCCAGCCAGTGACATTGCGTTCATCCGACATTCGCCTCCACAAACGAAGGACCCGCCGCGCCCTTCTGGTCGTTGTTCGCCGGTGTCTTGCCGCCCTTAGAGAGCTGTGCGCCGCCCGCGTTGTGGTCACTCCGCGCGAGTTCGAGCCCGCACGTATAGCCCGCGTCAGAAATAGAGTGCTTGACCGACTTGACTCTCCAAAGGCCTGAAAACTTATTGGAAATGCCCTCGATTCTGATTATGTCCTTCGCTTTCAAACCCGGTATGCCGATTGTCTCCGCGTTCGCCTCAATGGTTCTCATACCTTCGGACACGACATGACCCTTGGCTTCCTGTCTGCCCTGCGCGGCGGTAGGGGAGGGCGTGGGCTTGATATTCCCAGTTTCGTCGTCTTTGGGTTGCAGCGGCGTTTCTTTTTCTTCCCTGCCGTCGGCAAGGTTCTCTGTGATGTACTCCCTCTCCGCCGACGTTTTTTCCTGAAAGGGCTTTTTCGTCACCGGGTCTACGCCGGCGGACTCAGTCTCCTTGCCGGTGCCCTTCCCCTTTTCCGCGTTTGATTTGATCGATAGGGACTGTAAAAAACCTTCCGCGTCCTCCCTGTAGCGGAACGTGTATGACGCGCTTCCCTTCGCTTCGTTAGGTTCAAAGTGCAGCTCGTCGTTCACCACCCACATCTTGCACCCCATCTCGGCGGCAAGAGACTTGAGAAAGACGAAATCATTTTTACCGCCCTGAGAGAGTGCTTCCCGCTTGAAATCGCCGGGAATCTTTATGACCGGCGTGAGATTGTGCTTTTTAGCGATATCGGTCACGACCTCCTCCAGCTTCTTGTCAGTCCAGCACGTGCGCGCGGCGCGCCCGGTGAGCTTATGGCTCTTGTCATAACCGGTCAGGTCAATACGTACTGTCCCGTCCTCGCCGAAGTCATACCCTATTTCTTTGATCGTGCATATCCTCATCTCCGAGAGGTCACCGATGTACCCCCATCTTGCGCGGATTTCGCCCCCCTCTTGTAACATGGGGTGGTCGCAATAACTCAAATCGAGGTCGATGATTGACAGCCGCAGTTCGTCCATCTTGTCCTCGTGGTCTTCGTAGCTGAACGACTCCACTTTGTCGGAGATGTCCTCGGGGAGTTCCTTGCCGTTGATTTCGACAATATATGTCGGCTCGTATGTGTTCACCGCAGTATCCTCATTTGGACTGTTTCCAATGCCGGTATCCGCAACACCCGAGACACTTCAAGCTCAAGTGGGTTGCTGATGCCGTTGGCTTCGGCAATCACCCACCACAATGCGCAGTCGCTGTAGTAACGCCAAGCCAAAAGGTCAATTCTTTTTACGTCGTCGTCAGTAACGCGGTGGAACTGGTCTTTGCTGGATTTGGGAATAGGTATCGGCGGGCGCGTTCCCCAATAGTCGCCACTGGCACCTTTATAACGCACAGAATAAGCGTGCCTGCTGCTGTTGGCTATATTCGTCATCCACCCCTCACCTCGCCGATCCCTTTCGAAGTCTCTATGTATTCAACTAGTGTGACTGACACTTCCGCCATTATCGGGCGGCCTTCCTTGTTGAATCGTCTGTAGGAGACGGCGCAGTTTTCCATCACCCACTTCTCGCCCTGCCACGTTTCCCCAAACTGGACAAGAAGCCTATGAGGCGCTTTGACAAGGCGTCCGCCCGAATACTCGCTGTAAAGCCAAGAGCGAAGCGTCCGTATGTCCTGTGCTACATCAGTCTGCGAATAGTGGAGCGGCACGACAAAGGAAAGCGTGCGTTCGCCTCCGCCTGTGAACTGTATTCTCGGGTGTGACATGCCCGGTATGTTGATCTTTGCGAATTCTGTGGAATCGCTGTCCTCGAAACTTTCCGGGTTGAAACCCCATTCGAGGCGCGTGCCGTCGTCAACGTCCACCATCGCGCCAGTTAGTTCAGTGCCCATAGGCCGGTTCACCGCCCCTCCGGACTTCCTGCTTGACTTGATATTTCCCCAACGCGCGGGCTATTACCTCATCTTGCAGCTTTAAGACCGTCGGCTCTTGCTTGATATTCACGTTAACGTCGTTATTCACGTTAACATTGGCACTCGCGGCCTTGACGGAGGCGGACGTATCCGCAAGCGGGGCGTCTGTAGGAGAACCGAACTTATCTGGCATAGACGGTGCTCCCGGCGCGGTTGCCGGTGCTTCTGCGGCCGCCTGATTCAGCATGAGGCCCATGACTTCGGGGTTTTTCTTCGCGGCTGATACGCTGCCCGCGAAGTCGTTAGCAACGCGTTCCGCAGTCTCCGGGTCTAGCGCGGTTGTCGGCGCTTTTGCGCCCGCCTGATTCAGCATAAGGCCCATGACTTCGGGGTTTTTCTTCACGCTGCCCGCGAAATCGTTGGCAACGCGTTCCGCCGTCTCCGGGTCTAGCGCGTTAGCCTGTCCAAGAAGTTGTTTTTTGACTTCCTCCGGCGCGACGAGGCCCGCTATCTGGTTCGCCAGCTTGACTTTGGGATCCCCGATGATGCCCATTTTCTTGAGCAGCCATTCAACTGGGCCAAGGATAGTACGCAGCAAACCCCAAAATAGGTCAATCCACCCCCCAAAGAACGTCATTAGACCATCGAACACATCACGTATGCCTTGCCCGATCAACTCGAAATTTCCGGTGAATATCCCGACAAGCATTTCTCCAAGACCTTGGAAAAATCCAACGAATCCAAAGACCACGCCTTTTATGCCGTCCCAAACCCTTTCTACATGCTTCCCGAAAATATCCCAGTTGTAGATCATGAACGCTATGACGGCCATGACCACCATAGCGATACGCGCTATGGGGTTCGCCGCCGCCACGATGTTAAAGAGCGCCATAGCGGCCTTGGCAACAGCAATCGCCTTAGAAACAGCCGCGATTGCGACGGCAACTGCAAGTATGAGCGGAATCCACTTCCCTATCTTCTCGCCCCACGACTCCCATGATTCTGCGTTGCTGTCCGCCGCGCCTTTCATGAGGCCGAGTTTTTCTAAAAAGAACTCGCCTTTTTCAATCGCAGGGGCGAATATTTCCTTGAGCCGGGACCATGAGGCCTTTATATCTTCCCAGCCTTCCTTGAAACCCTTTACCAACCCACGGACAAACACCCGCACGCGGAAGAACACCTTCCCCATCGTGACGGCCAAGTCCCACAGACCGGCGTCTTTGAGCTTCTTCGCCACAGCCGCGTCAACCTTGGCTATCCCTTCCTCGCTCGCCGTCGCCGCCATTCTGAACCCTGCCGCTATCGCCGTAGCCGCGTCCTGTATGCCGCCGAAATTGCTTTTCCACGCGGCGTAAAAAATCGCGGCGAGGCCTATTAAGACAAGGATAGGGCCTGACACGGCAACGAACGCGCCCTTTACGGCAATCAGCTTGACCCTCATTGCCGCCAACATGCCATTCGTCGTCAGCATAGCGCTCCTTGTGGCAATCAGAGCCGTCTTGAGAGCGCTTAGTCCGGCAGTCGCCAACGGGAGGGCCAAACGCAGCACTTTAAGTAGCCCACCGAAAGCTATCAGCGCTCCAGCGCCCACCAAAAACGCCCCGGCGAGTCCCGCCACCAGCGCGATTACCGCGTATATCGGCGTCGGGAGCTTGGAAATCATGCCGACAAGCCAGCTTATCGCGTTTATCAGCGTTCCGAATATCGGCAGGCTGAGATTGCCAAGCCTTAGCTTGACCGCCTCCAGCCTGTTTGACAGGAGCTGAAGGGCGTTCTGGACGGTGTTCGACCTTACTTCATACTCTTTTAGCATCGAATTGGCGTAATTCGATTGATTGCCGACCAGATCAAGCGCTTTTGCGAACTGGTCGGAGCCAGCCGCCAGCCTCGCTATCTCGTCATAAAAGCCCTCGCCGAGTATTGTTTTCAAATGCTCGCTCGCGTTCGCCGTCCCCTGCGCCGCCTTCAAGAAAGTCAACATCGCCTGAGCCGCGTTTTCCTTGAACATCCGGCTCATTTCACCCGCGTCAAGTCCGAGCGCGCCGAACGCCGCCTTGACATCTTTCGACGCCCCGCCTGCCGAGTTAAGCTTCGACTGGAACGCGTTGAAAGCTCTTGTGGCCGATTCCGGCGCGATACCCACGGACAAGAACGACGCGCCGAGCGCTGAAAGCTGCTCGTGCGTCATACCGACCATCTGCCCAAGTCCCGCCGTCCGCGTCGTGAAGTTCAAAATCCCCGCTGCCGTCGCGTTCATGTTGTTCGACAAATGGTTTATCGCGTCCCCAACGAGAGTGATGCCGTCTTTCCCGACGTGCAGGACTGCCGCCAGCGTCGCCATTGACTGTCCGGCGCTCTCAGCGGATATGTCCATCGCGACGCCCATCTGCGCGGCAATCTCGGTGAAGTCCATGAGCTGATCTTTAGCAATGCCGGACTGTCCAAAGGCAGTAGCTATCTTCCCTAGCTCCGTAGTAGTCATCGGGATACGTTTTGACATTTCGATGATCGCGGACGACATTTCTTTGTACTCTTGTGTGGAAAGGTCCGCGACTTTGTTCACGTCGGCCATGACCGATTGAAACTCGATCGCGGCGTTTATCGGCCCCCCGAACGCCGTCGCCAACAGGAACGCCCCGCCTGCCATCAGGCCAGCGCCGAGAAGCATGTTTTTCGCACCGGAATGAAAGGCGTCCAGCGTTTCCTTCGTCACACCCTTCAACCCCGTCATCTTCGCCTTGACCTTGTCAAGGAGTGACGATGCGTTGTCTTTCAGGCTAAGGACAATGCCCAATCCCAGCGCGCCCATTGCGTCCATTGTGCCTCACCTCACTTTTATTGCCTTTTCTTCTCTTTCCAACTGAGTTTTCAGCCGGAAAACGTGCCAGCGCCTTGTGTCACGAGGCATGTTCAGTATTTCCGAACGCGGCCAGTGCAGGTGATAGGCGAGGAAAAAAACTTCTTCCTCTACGAAGAAGCATTCACCATATTCGTCTTCGTAGGGACGAAAAAATCTGGTATAAACCGGAGATCCGCTGAATACTCGTTGCCGCAATCAAGGCAGGTCAAATCGAGTGTTGGAGCGAGTCCGCCGTTTTGCATCTCTTTAATTCCCCCGCGTATCGCGGCTAAATCCTCGCCGATAAGCGCGTCAAAGTCCTTGATCGTCGGTGGCTTGCCATTAAGCTCTTTGACCCGCAGGAGCATGGTCCCGCTCATGGGATTATCCTTTATCTGAGCCGCCTTCCTCTCCTCGTGTCCCGTCATGTAACCTATGACAGCGTAGCCGCCACTCCGGGGAAGTTCAACGCGCAAAGGTTCGTCGCGGTACGGGTAGATTTTTATCGTGCCGTCGTCAAGCAGTTCGCGCAGGTCAACTTGATAACCGCTGGTCTTTTTGCATGTCGGGCATTGGTGGTTGAACGTCATGTCCGGCCCGTATGAATCTATTCTCATTTCGTACAGGAGATAGTTACGGTCACCGGAGAGCATGTCCAGGACTTCCTTTTCCTTCTGCTGCGGCGTCATGGAATCGTCGCCGTCTATCGACTCAATCCGTGACGCCAAGTATTTATCGATTAAAGCGCCGCTTTGCAGGAGTTTTTTGTCCTCAAGCAGCCGCTCCGTTTTTCCGTCTATTGGCGTTATTTCAACCCTTTTGCCGGACGGCAAGGTTATCTCTGTTCCCATTTTCAAATCCTCCCCTTAATAACAAGAAGCGAGGAGAGCCGGCAAGGCTCTCCCCACTCAAGACACCTTCACGTCGTCTACGGAGAGCGTCAACGTCTCTATGACGTGCTCAGACGAGCCGCCGGAGTTGTCTCCCCACTCGATCTTTTTGCAGAAAGCGCCTTTCAGCGTCCACGTCTGAATCGGAGAACCGACGCGGTTTACGTGCGCGATCTCGATATCCTTCTTGTACGTCGCAGGGTCGCCCAACTCGCCAGCTTCGGTGTTGTTCGCTGTGGTCAGCCAAGTCCACGCGGTCAAATCCGCGTCGTCCGACGGCATACCTTTTTTCAGTGTGGCGTCGTCGAACTTGGCGCGTCCCGCGAACTTCATCGGCCGTACACTTCCCGCTGGGTTGAACTCGTCTATTTCCAGCTCCACTCCGGGTATCGTCGCCTCTTCAAACCATGCGGCGTCAAACCCGTCTACGCGAATGACAAACTGATGCTTCTGTCTGGGATTTCCCGGAAAAGTCGGGATTACACCCATTTATATCCCCTCCTTACACAGCCGCGAGTTCGACGACGGAATCGTCGTACTTCGCGTCAAGCCGGGTGATTATGCCCTGTATTAATATCCACTTCATGCCAACCATCGGCTTGTAGAACACTTTGACGTGGAACTCCCCGCGCTGGACGGACTCCGGCAGGTTGATCTTCGCATCTTCGAGACTCTTCGCGTTCTGGTCACACTCTATCCGGTAGTCATATATCCAGCGCTTAGCCTTCCACTCTCGGAACTTCGGCTCCAGGCCGAGCCAGAACAACCGCCACTCTATAGGGTCGTTCGGCTGATGGATATAGGCGCGCGCGTAGGCGGTGCAAGCCTTTTTCATTACTATCGTCATACGCCTGACGTTCATCTCCCGAAGGAGCGACGCCTCTCTTTGCAGTGTCTGAGCGGCCCATACAACAGGGCCGGTATCAGTGAACGAGCAGAGCGGATTTAACTGGTTCTCGCAGAGATAGTCGCCGTCCGCCGCCCTCGCCGCAGTCCCAACATTCACGTCAACCCCCAGGCAATTGCGCAGCTTGCCGCGCCTAACGCCCGCCGGGACGCGTGACTCGTTGGACGACCAGTCACTGAACGCAATGACGCCCAGCACGTCGCCGACAGCGGAGACGTATCTCTCTTTCCTCTGCGTTATGTCGTAGACTTTCGGCTTGCCGAAATACATAGCCCCGTAGCTGGAATTGAACGCCGCGTGCGAGTAAGTTCCCCGACCAAGGCGAAAGTCCACAGCCGATTGAGGCTCCGTGTCAAACGGCGTCTCGGCTATGTAGACCATGTCGCCTCTGCTTTCACAGTAAGCCAGACCCGCCGCTATGACCGCCGGGGAAACCACATCCGGCGTGGCGAGCTGGAGCGCATCGTCTACCTCGCCGAAAGCGTAAAAACCGGTGTTTGCAGCCTTAGAACCTATGTAGTCCGCGTCGGCAAGGCCAGCAAGTCCGTCGTTGCCGCCGGATAGCGCGACTTCAAAATCCGGCGCCGGGTTGTTTCCCGTGCCCGTGTCAGTCAGTTCGATGGACGACGACTTTATGTTAGCGGCGTAATTCTCCGCGCCCTCTTCCATTGACAGATCGTCAAAGCTCTCGACGAGCGTCTCCCCTTCAAAGACGCGGAGCGAAAAGAGATTAGTGGAATCCAGACCGCTGGGCACCACCTTGACCTTGATCTTGTTGCCCCACACACCCTCGGACGACGCCTTAACGCCAAGCGTGTTCAACGGCGTCTCTGGAGTGGCGTCCTTTAGAAACCCGCTTGCCTTCACAGCGGTCAACGTCGCCGCATTAGCCGCGTTGGTGTAATGCGCTACCCTCGAAACCCAAAGCACCGCCCCATAAGCCAGTGCACGGTTTACGACGAGCGCGAAATCGAATCCCTTTACAGCGCGGCCATATATCCGCTCGAACTGCTCAGCCGATCCAATCCGCTGAGGTTTGGCAATCGGCCCTTTTTCGGTCGGCCCCATGACGCACGAAACGCCTTTGATTATTGTGTCGACGTAATGGCTCAGGTCGACCTCAGTCCACGTCGCTTTCGGCATTCCCAGGCCCAATAGAATCGCCTCCTTCCTTTTCTATTATTTCGATAAGCCCCCGCTTCTCTGCGTCGCGCAAAATATCGTTTATTTGGCTGCATGGAATAAGCGGGTAGATTGCATTTCTGTGCTTCCCTGGCAACAACAGGCTTGACCCGTCTCCTATGAGATACGCGCGCGGCCCGTCTTTCAAATTGCGTATTTCGGCCAACCCCGCGCCGTTGCTTGCTTTGCTCTTTGCCAAATTTATTCCTCCTCTCCTTCTTCGCCGACAGACCATTTTTCACCCTGCGCGTCGTACTCGACGCTAAGGATCAATGGAACCGTCGCCCGTATATCGCTGTATACCTCTACATCACTTATGACGATCTCGCCGCGTCCCTCGCAGACACCAGAAACATTCGGGTTAGAGGTGGCCGAAGGGAACGAGTTCCACCTCCACGAGTATTTCCGCGTCCGCGTTTCGCCTGCGGCGAGGATCAAAGGATACTGTTGCGGCAACCGCGAACATCGTTCCATGACTTCAAGCAAATCGATGCTCGACTTTGCCGAGAACGCCGCGTTAAACCTCAAGTTGTACCAGCGCGGCGGGACTTCCCGGACGGCGCACAGGTTTTCCATGTCCTTAACTGTTATCCGTTCGGCGTCGCGGCGCAACTTCGTGACCTCTTGAATCATCGGGCCTATCAGCACCAGCGCCGGGAGTGCCGCCATCTCGACGATTGCTCCTTGGGAAAGATGCGTGTTCGGTTCTAGCTCTCGTAAAACTTTCACAAGCGCGCGTGTCGTCGCGAGTATCATGGCAAAAACAGCCTCTTGAGCGCTTCGAGGTACTGTTGCGCTATCCCTTCGCGGAACTCCCCGTCGTTCAGTGTCGCGCGGAGGAACGAACGCTCCGGAATGTGGATGTACTCGGTGCTCGGTTTCAGATGCAGCCCCTCGTGATGCAGGTATGCCCTCATTTTCGGCGTGACTTCGATCGACGCCCCGAACTCGTGTACCCACGCGATATCCACGATGTCGCCGCCAGACGATGAACGAGAGCCTTTCTTGACGCCAACCCATACGGCGTTGAGGCCTATTTCCTCATAGGTTATGCTCCCTACAAGATCGCCGTGGTCTATCAGAGGCTTCGAGGAACCCTTGCGTTCTTTCGTAAATTCATTGAGCGGTTCAAGGGCCTTCCCTCCGGGCGCGCCGGACTGAATGCCTTTCACGACCGCTCTCGCGGCGTTCGCCCCCGCTCGCTTCGTCGTCTTTGACAACTCTTTCCGCATCCGCGCGGGATTGAGAATGTTCACAAGCTTATCCCAATCTCCCGTTAGCCCGCCGCTCATTTAACATTCGCCCTCTTCCTGACAAACAGGACGTAAACGTGCCACGCCCTGCCCCTGTAATGCGCCGCCGGACGGACTTCCGTAACGATGAGCCTCGATTCGGACGGCGACAGTTCCATCTCGTCCCCCACCTTCCCGCCGGACTCGCTCCACGCTTTCTCCGTGAACACAACATGCCCGTCGGAGGCCGGGTCGTTCGCACTCCCGGTCGGGACTAAATGATCGTATTGGTTGTATTTGACTTGACCTTGAAGCGACAGCGGGGCGTGCCAGGATATGTTACCGGTAGGCCCTAGTTCTGGATCGGCCTCGGTATCCATTCGCCGATACAACGTCACATCGCGAGGGTGGATAAGCCTTGGTACCATGTTATATCAGCCCCAATCCCATGCTCCTTGCGGTATAAAGGTCAAGTATCTGGTCAATCTCTAAATCACCGGTGTAGGAAACACCGGAGCCGGAAGAACTTGCCACAGACGCCGCGTTCTTCATTTCATAGCTGTGGCCGTCTGTCGTTTCCTTGATAACCCTGCCGCGCTCCGACGCGCTCAGCGTCGCTTCCGCATTGCCGAGTTCTTCAGAGCCGTTGAGCGCTATCAGTTTCATGGCGGCCCGTTTTATCATTGGCGGAGTGACATACGCACCGTCGCCCGTGATGTCAACATACCCCCACAGACCGCTAATCTCGACGTTCAACGCGCCTTGCGGCCAGCTTCTTTCGGCATACAGCTTTGGATAGTCTCTATCCTCCATGCGGTTGTAGAGGACGTAATCGGCGGTCGGGACACCGTTGCGTTTCACCGATTCGGCTTCGATTAAAAAATGGGGGAGAGGTAAAACCCTTCCCCCATTCCCGTCTATTCGGATTGTCGTCTCGCGCGGTTCGAACCAGCGCCCCGTCACCATGTCGATATATTGCGTCGCTTGCTCACATAGGGCGGGGAGCCGTTCGTTCGGGAACTGATCCTCGTTAAAGCCCGCCGCTCTCAGGTCGTCAGGGCCGCAATACATGACTGTCAAGCCTCCTTGAATAGCCCCGTCGCCAGCAGACTTTTTGCGATAGACTCGTCGGCCTCGAAGGGGACGCCCTTCTTAACCCTTCCTACGCCGCCAGCCGCCACGTCCGCGTAAGTGGCCGCTTTAACGAGAACCAGCCAAACTTTTTTCTCGGTGGCTTTTGGTTGCACAGCCGGAGGCGTGTCGATGAGGTCGATGCTGCTCTCTACCTTGTCCTCGGTACCCTCGTCGATTTCGGCTTTCAATTCATCGACAAGGAGCGCGGCGTCGCTGTCCTTCTTCTGCCCGCGGCTCATGTCTTAACTCTCGCCGCCGCCGGTGCTACCCCCACCGACAGGGAAATCTGCTATGTTGGTCACCTCGACCTTTACCGGTGCCGGTTCGGCGGGCTGCCTGTTAGCTATGTTGTAGCCGATCACGAGCGCGTCGTCCCAGATTATCTTGCCCGGATCGGCGCGGAAATACATCGTGTACTCGGTAAGGTCTTTGCGCTCGTTGAATTTGCTGTAGACCTTCATCTCGCGCTGTACGCCCGTCGCGAAGTTCAGGCGCTGCGTGAGGACCATCACGTCGTCTGGAATGTACTCAATAGGGAATATCGTGACGCCCTTGTACTTCACGAGTGTCCCATTGACCAAGATCGAGTCTCCGAGCTGCGTGTGCCTCAAGATGAGCTGATCGATGTAGTCGTCGGCAACCTGCGTGGAAACGTAGAACCGGAGGTCTGCCTTGTTGCGCTTGAACTTGTTCGGCATGGAGTCAAGCATCTCCTTGAACACTTCCTTGTAGTCCGTGACGCCTGAGATATCGACTTTGTGCGTGTCGGCGCTTGCTTTGGCCTGTTTGATGAATCCGTCGCCTATGGAGAGGAATGCCGCGTCCGGTACACCGGAGGCGGCAGAGTCGCCGTTCAACGCCAGGTCTGCCAGGTCGTTGCCGAACTGAGTGGCGAGCTGGCGGGCTATGTTATCCTTCGCCGCCGCGCCCTCAATGTTGTCCTCCACAAATTCCGTGGTGATGTCCGCCGCGAGGCGCACTTTGGTCGAACGAAGCTCCTTCTGTCGGGTAGTGACACCGGCTAGTTCCGTCGGCGCCTGCCCTTCCGCCGCTTGTCTGATAAGGCGGCTGCCTATGAGCAGGAAGTCCAGCAGCTTTTCCGGCGCGTTCATCTGCTCAAGGCGAATGTCCTTGAGGAACGCGGTGTTATCGGTCATGTAGCTTATGAACTTCTTGGACTGCTCCGGGTTGAGGTGGCCCCCTTTTCCGCTGCCTATGAGGTCACCCGTGGTGATCGTGTCTTTTATGAGTTTTCTGTTCAGATGCATCTATCCATCCTCCTTTAATTTAGCCGCACGGCTCGTTAAAAAACGTCTCCCCAGACGTTATCCGTTTCGTCTTTCTTGACGCTCGTATCCTCTGGTATGCTATTGCGGACTCCGCGCGCCTTCTCCAGTTTCTCGAGGCGTTCTCCGAGAGGAGCGGTTGCCTCTTTTACAGCCGACTTCACAAGGTCCGCAATTTCATCGGCGGTGCTTTCGGTTTTCCCGCCCTCAGCAGCACCGTCCTTGGCGGCGTCTTTCTCCAGAGCCGCCAGTTTCTCGCCGAACGGCTTCACGGCCTCGTCTACGCTATCCTTGACGATCTTCGCTATTTCTTCCTTGGTCACTCCCGTATCTCCTTCCTCACCGGTTTTCTCCCCGGCTTCATCGATAAGTTTTGACAGCGCGTCACGCGCGGCCATAATTTCCGTGAGGCGCGCACCGGATATCTTGCGCCCACTCTTCTCGACTTCCTCCGCAACTTTCACAAGCTCCTCGTCTTTGCCAAGCAAGATACCCTCAGCTATCGACATGAAATCGCTAAGCGCCGCCCTTATCGCCTTGGCGTCCGTGACGGCCTTGTCTTTTGTCGTATCACCCCAGCGGTTGAGCTTGAGGACACCCCACAGCGCGTCTATCGCGACGCCGAACTGCCGCCCCTTTTCCCGCGCGTTGAAGTCGTCGGCGAGAGCGCCTTTCTCGACGGCACCCTCGCCCGTGAAGAACGCCTTAAGGACACTGAAAAGCCCTTTCTCGTCGTTGGTGCCAGTCCCGGCGTCTGTCCCTGGCGGCGCTTCGGCCTTCGCCGATTTGAAAATCTTGAACGTCTTCCTGTTGGCCGCCTTTGAGACGAGGCTGATGGCGTCGATCTTTACATTCCTTAGCTCTCCCGGCGTAGTCGGTTTGCTCATACCAATCTCAATCCCCCTTTTCTCCTGTTTCGACAATCAGATCGCCGCGTCCCTCGACTGAAAAGCCGGTAATCTCGCCTTTCTCAATGGCTTTCCAGGTGTCCTTGTCGCTCACCTTCACGCCGACGGCCCATGCGCCCTCGGCGAAGTCCGGATCGCCCTTGCGCGCGATGAACGACTCTACGATTACGCCTTTGTCCGTATTGCCGTCATGGTTCGTGTCAATCTGCGTCAACCGCTGCTCCGCCATAAAATCGTGAGCCATTTTTTCGATAGTTTCCGGCGTCATCCAGTTTCCGTCCGTGTCTTTCTCGTTCGGCACGTAAACTTCGCCATAAGCGATCTGTTTCTTTGCGTCAAACTTCTTAAAACTCACGTCACGCGTGATGTTGCCCATGCAATTGCCTCCTTTCCGGTTTTTTGGCACAAAAAAGGCCGCCTGGCTCGTGGGGCTGGGTTAGGCGGCGTTCGAATACCTCTGTTCCGTCACAATAAAATCCGGGATTTCGTCTTTGCTATACGCCCGCAAGTCGGACGACCCGTCTGCGTTATGCCGGAGGATTCCCGGCATCTGCCCTTTCTGTCTGAACATTTCCCGGCTATGCCAAACCCTGAACGCATTGAGGTCACCTATGAGCCATTGGCACAGGGAAGATTCCGGAGGGTCCGAAAAACCGTAAAATATATAATCCCCCCAGCCCTCGATAATCTTGGTCAGTTCCGTTTTAATCCCGCTTGGCCTCTCGCTCCTGATCGTGAATTGATCCCCATATCGCGCGAGGTATTTGTTTTTCCTGATGCGGCAAGCGACGCGCCACGGTTTGAGCGTCAGGATAATCAGATCGGTGTTCCGCTCCTGGTC
>JAISYM010000051.1 GCA_031269875.1 Synergistaceae bacterium | reverse complement strand
GCCGGGCGACCGGAGCCACCAGAAATCAGGATCGCCAGCATCAGGTATACCATTTATTATGCGCTCCGCGTACCCCGTGTTACGAGATTTTCTGGAATCGTCGTCGTCGCCAGCGCTCTCGAAACCGTACTCTGTTTTTTTCGCCTCGGCTATCGACAGAAAAAATATCCTGTCCGTGGTGTCATTGCCGCCTGGCGTGCTGAAAGTTGGATTATCAGCGTTCACTAGCGGCGTCTGGGCTATCGCGCCGGCTTCGTTTGAGGCAAAGGCTCTGTCTAAGAAACTATCGGCGTCCTCGCCCGCCTCGTAACCGTTCAGCCACGCCCGTACCGTGCTCTCCTCCCATGTCACGGGCACATTTGATGTGTGATACGGTTTCGCGTCCAGAATTTTCTCCGACAGCAGAAAAATCTTGCCGTCCGCCTTAGACAGAACGCGCCACTCTATCGGGTCGATCGTGTAATAACGAGTGACCGCTGCTTCGTGGCTATTCACATACGAGTCGGTTATCCAATCCACGTACTCCGTGCCGCTGGGAGCAGGGTCCGCCCCTTCCCTGCCCTGATCAGTCTGCGGATAACGCCCGAAGAACACCGTATTGCCGGACGCGCCGGATGCTATATCATCTGCTTTCCCTATACTCGCGCCGGACGCCTGCCCGGCGGACGCTACGCAGAACGCCAGAAGAGCGCCGAACCAAAAACACTGTTTCAATCTCATTCATCCCTCACCTCTCGTAAAGACTGTCTCGCAGTAAAGTTTCTCCCGAAGGCGGTAAGTGTGCCCGCGCGTCAGACGACCGCGCGCCGCGCCGGATTTCGGGAACGGCAAAAGACCGCAAGTCCGCCGGAGGGCCTTGAAGGGGAAATTTCAGGCTCCCTCCGGCGGGAAAAACCCGGGGGAGGTCTTGGAATTCGTGCATGTTCACCGAAATCTCCTGATTCACGCGGCCTATCGCTCTGTTTTTCCGCGAATCTCAAATCAACCCGCGTCTTGGGTCAAACGGCGCGGTTCAAACGAACATCATATCGGGGCGCAAGCCGGCGCGCCTTTTAAAAGACGCCCCTCCGCCGCCGCCGATACGACCATATATACAACATTTCTGTAAAAAAGGAAAGTGCGATCAGCGCACTTCCCTCCGTTCGCCGGAGCGCCCCGAAAATCCCCGGCGATATTATTACCGATGAACGCTTTGGGGTGATAGGTTTCGGGATATCGTGCGATGTAAGCGAGGAATTCAAGGAAGCGGTCCGCCGCGTTTCGGAGAAAGAGTGGCGTCCGCTCCGTAGGAAAGGTGAAACCGAGTATACACAGGAATGGACAGAAGTAGCTTATACATCGAACGAACTGAGCCGTTCGAAGAAAGACCCTGAGATACGTTTTTTCGCGACACGCCAGGCATATATCGCTGAAGATGTATTCGCTGGACGCTGGAGCGAAGCTGCTGATGTACGCGCTCAGGAAACTCGATGAATGTCTGCCGTGTCCGACAATGACGGAGGCTGAAACGGAGCCATAACTCGCATTCGCTCGGAAGTAGAGAAAAAATCTTCCGCGCGGGTAAGTTCGTTGTAAAAATGGCATTCGCGATGGCATAAACGGGAAAATCAGCAGGGGATTGATTTTAGAAGGCTTTTTTTGACCGTTTTGCTGATGGAGTTAGGCCTGTGTAAAACGAACCTGTGGTCTGAGGCAAAGACGCGCCTATTGACAAATCTGGAACTGTTATCTAGAATGTGCGAGTTCAGTTTAAGCCATTTTGACACGGAGGAGGGATACCTGTGGACCAGAATATTATGAGCGTCGTTGTATCTATTCTGTTGGTTCTGGTACTTAGCTGCGGGTCCCACCCGGGGTTGATTGGTGCCTGAACTGGCATAAATCGAGACACCGGGCCGGGACCTACGGGTTCCGGCCTTTTTTTGTGGTTGCAAGCCGCGTTTAGAGAGCGCGGCCGAAAGATGTTATAAAAACTTTTTGACAGGGGGAGATTGTAATGAGATGCACTTTCAGCGTTTTAACGCAGGATAGTCCCGGGGTCCTGATGAGGATATCGAGCTTGATCTACCGAAGGAACTTCAACATCGTCTCGCTCAGTGTAAGCCAGACCGCGACGCCGGGCGTCTCTCGCTTCACGATTATGATAGACGGCGACGAGTGGGCGCTCGAGCAGGTCAGCAAACAGTTGATGAAGCTTGTCGAGGTCATTTCAGTCGAGAATCTCAATAAATCCGGCAAATTCGTGGAACGCTGGCTCTCATTGATCAAGGTGAGCGCTACTATGGAGACGAGGCCGCATATACTTCAGATCGCCGACGTGTTCCGCTGCAGGGTTGTCGATATGGGCAGCGACGCTCTGACGCTCGAAGTCACAGGGGACGAGGGCAAAATGGAGGCGTGCAAGGAGGCGCTCCGAGCGTATGGCATACTCGAAATCGCGGGTTCCGGCTCTGTGGCGCTCGGGCGCGCCGGTTTTCGCGGCAACGGCGGGAGTGTGACCGATTACGGCAAAGACGAGCGCTATGAGGATGAAGCGTACAAATTTAAGTATCTGCTCGCGGGTGCGGGGGAGAGTTCCGAATCCTTCGTCTCACGCGGGGCCTGATATTATAAAATCCTAAGGAGTGTTTGAAGATGGCAAAGGTTTACTACGACAGAGACGCAAATCTCAAGGTGTTAGACGGTAAGACGGTGGCGGTGCTGGGTTACGGCAGCCAGGGGCACGCTCACGCGCAGAACCTGCGCGACAGCGGCGTTTCCGTCATAATCGGCCTGTATGAGGGGAGTAAATCCCGCAAGACGGCCGAAGCGGACGGTTTTAAGGTCTTCACGGTGGCTGAGGCCGCGCGTCAGGCGGACATCATCATGTTCCTCATGCCGGATCACATGCAGGCCAGCATTTACAGGGATCTCGTCGCGCCTAACGCTAAGAGCGGCACGGTGCTGGCCTTCGCGCACGGTTTCGCGATACACTTCGGCCAGGTCGTTCCGGCGGCCGACAGCGACGTATTCATGATCGCGCCAAAGGGTCCAGGCCATATAGTTCGCCGCATGTACGCGGAGGGCAAGGGCGTCCCTGTTCTGGTCGCCGTTCATCAAAACGCCTCCGGCCGGGCGATGGAAATTGCCCTGGCTTACGGATCGGCCATAGGCGGCGGCAGATCGGGCATGATCGAGACTACATTCCGCGAGGAGACTGAGTCTGACCTCTTCGGAGAGCAGGCCGTACTCTGCGGCGGGCTCAGCGAGCTTATCAAGGCTGGGTTCGAGACGCTTGTCGAGGCCGGTTATCAGCCTGAGATCGCCTACTTCGAATGTCTGCACGAGGTAAAGCTGATAGTGGATTTGATTTTCGAAGGTGGGCTCTCCTGGATGCGTTACTCCGTGAGCGACACGGCGAAGTACGGCGATTGCGTCTCCGGAAAGCGCGTTATCGACGAGAACGCGCGCTGGACGATGAAACAGATCTTGGGCGAAATTCAGGACGGCACGTTCGCGAAGGATTGGATCATCGAGAACCAGTCAGGGCGCCCAAAAATGAAAATGTGGGTCAAGTCTGAGAGAGATCAGCTTATCGAGCATGTGGGTAAAGACTTGCGCGGGATGATGCCGTGGCTCGATAAGAGAGAAGCGCCTGAATACTAAAATACAGCGATTAATACGGAGAAGGTCGGTGCAAATGGCAGAGAGCGGAGAAGTCGTAATTGTATTCGACACTACATTGAGGGATGGAGAACAGGCCGCGAGGGTAAACCTCAACACCGGCGAGAAGGTACAGGTGGCTCGCCAGCTCGAGAGGCTCAAAGTCGATGTGATAGAAGCCGGTTTTCCAGCGTCATCGCCCGGGGACTTTGACGCGGTTCGCGTCGTCGCCGCCGAGGTAAGATCGCCAGTCATCGCGGGGCTTGCCAGAACGAAGGAGCGCGATATCATCACCGCGGGCGAGGCCTTGAGGGACGCCGCGCGCGCGCGTATTCACACCTTCATAGCCACGAGTCCCATTCATATGGAATATAAGCTGAAGATGACGGGAAGCGAGGTGCTGAAGGAAGTCGAATCCGCTGTGAGGCTAGCGCGCGGCATTACAAGCGACGTCGAGTTCTCCGCGGAGGACGCGAGCCGTTCGGACATAAACTTCCTGGTCGACGTGTTCACGCTCGCAATCGAGAGCGGCGCTTCAACGATCAACATCCCGGATACGGTTGGCTATGCCATGCCCCTTGAATTTGGCGAATTTTGCGGCACGATCATAAATAGGGTGAACAAGCCCGGCGTGGTCTGGTCCGTACACTGTCACAACGACTTGGGGCTTGGTGTGGCAAACTCCCTCTCCGCCGTTCGCGCCGGCGCCCGCCAGGTTGAGTGTACGATCAACGGGCTTGGCGAGCGGGCCGGCAACGCATCTATGGAGGAGATAGTCATGAGCCTCCGCACGCGAACCGACCACTTTGGGGCGGATACGAGGATCGACACCACGAAGTTCTACAGCACGAGCAAACTCGTTTCGAATCTGACTGGCGTGCTGGTGCAGCCGAACAAGGCTGTCGTCGGGATAAACGCCTTCGCCCATGAGGCCGGAATACACCAGCACGGTATGCTCTGCAACAGGGCGACATACGAAATAATGACGCCCGAGAGCGTGGGAGCGCCTGGAACCGACCTCCATCTTGGGAAGCACTCGGGCCGCCACGCCTTTAACGAGAAAGTCGAAAATCTAGGCTACAACCTCACTAAGGAGCAGAGCGAAAGGGCGTTCGAGTATTTTAAGGTGCTGTGCGACAAAAAAAAGGAAGTCTCCGACGGGGATATTGAGGCGTTTATTACAGATCGCGTTATCGACGCGATCCCTGAGAAGAATTACGAACTCAAGGACTTTGCCGTTACCGTCGCGTCGGGCGGAAAACCGACCGCTTCCATCACCCTTGTCCATCTGGGGCGGGAAATAACAGAGGCGTCAATTGGCAACGGCCCGGTCGACGCCGCGTACAGGGCGATCCGCAAGATACTCAGCTTCGAGCCGGAGCTGCTCGAATTCCATATAAGGGCTACGAGCGAGCTTGCGGACGCCGTCGGAGAAGCTCACGTCATACTTCGCTACAAGGATGTAAGGGCACAGGGGCGCGGCGCCAGCACTGATATCATCGAGGCTACGATCAGAGCCTACGTCGAGGCGGTAAATCGCTTGTACCACACGGCCGCCGCCCGGGAGGTCAAGATTTAGATGAAGGGATCGCCAAAAACGCTGGCCGAGGCGATAATCGCCGCTCACTCGAAGGACGGCGTCACGCCGGGGGCGATATGCCAGGTGAAGGTCGATTTCTCGTTCGCGAACGACATCACGGGGCCTCCGGCGGCGCGGGAGTTCAAAAAAATGGGCGCGTCCCGTGTCTTTGACAGCAAGCGATGCGCGATGATTCTCGACCACTTCGCCCCGAACAAGGACATCGCCTCGGCTCTGCAGTCCAAGGAAGCGCGGGAATTTGCCCTGGAGCAGGAAATGTTCTTCTGGGAAGTTGGCCGTGTCGGAGTCGAACACGCGTTTCTCCCCGAACAGGGCCTCGCCCTCCCCGGCGAAATCATAATCGGCGCGGACAGCCACACCTGCACATACGGGGCGCTTGGCGCGCTCGCGACCGGGGTCGGGCAGACCGACCTCGCGGCTGTCTGGGCGCTTGGTGAGACGTGGCTCCGCGTTCCAGAGACGATCAAGGTGACCTTCGGCGGAACCCCGTCTAAATGGATTGGCGGCAAGGACATGATAATCAGCCTCATAGGGCGAATCGGCGTCGAGGGCGCGCGGTACAAGTCCTTGGAGTTTCACGGAGAAGGAGTCTCGGCGCTCGGGATGGACGACCGCTTCACAATGGCCAATATGGCCATTGAGGCGGGGGGCAAGTGCGGCCTGTTCCCTCCAGACGGCAAAACGCTGGAATACGCCACCGCGCGCCGCGCGCGGGACTTTACCGCGCTCTATCCCGACGAGGGAGCGAAGTACTCCTCCGAGGTCGAGATAGACGCGAGCCTCATCGAACCGACCGTAGCCCTCCCGCATCTGCCGGGCAACGCAAAGCCGGCGAAGGAGTGTTCCGATATCGCGATCGACCAGGTGTTCATCGGAAGCTGCACGAACGGGCGAAAGAGCGATATCGAGCTCGCGGCGGAAGCGCTGCGTGGGAAGCGCGTACACGAGCGCGTGCGGCTCATGGTGATTCCGGCGTCGTATGAGGTGTACAACGAGGCGCTCGACCGGGGTTGGATCAAAATTTTCACGGAGGCCGGGGCGTCGGTCTGCACTCCGACGTGCGGGCCGTGCATGGGGGGGCATCTCGGAATACTGGCCGACGGCGAACGATGCGTCTCGACGAGCAACCGCAACTTCGTCGGCCGCATGGGACACCCAAAGAGCGAGATAATCCTGGCGGGGCCGCTTGTGGCCGCCGCGAGCGCGCTTACCGGCCGCGTTACGGACCCACGCGAAGTCCTCGGATAGCCTGTAAAGGGAGAAAACAGATGAATGAGTTTATAAAAATATCCGGAAGCGCTTGGGTTTATGGCGACAACGTGGACACGGACGTGATTATCCCGGCGAGATATCTGACGACGAGCGCGCCGGAGCTTCTCGCGCCT
Source organism: Synergistaceae bacterium (assembly GCA_031269875.1). GTDB lineage: Bacteria > Synergistota > Synergistia > Synergistales > Synergistaceae > JAIRNC01. Next base: position 1,701 of record JAISYM010000051.1, on the reverse strand, counting down.
CACTGCATGGAGGACATTGATCCGGCCTTTGCCGGGGGAGTCGGTCTTGGGGACGTGATCGTAGCGGGGAACAACTTCGGATGCGGGTCGAGCCGTGAACACGCCCCGATCGCCATCAAGGCGTCCGGCGTTTCGTGCGTGATCGCCGAATCCTTCGCGCGGATATTCTTTCGCAACGCAATTAACATAGGTCTGCCGATTCTGGAGTGTACTGGGATCGAGGCCGCCAAAGGGGATGAGATAGAGGTGGATTTGAAAAGCGGACTCATTCGGAATAAAACGTCCGGCAGGGACTTTTCGTCCAACCCGATCCCGGAGTTCCTTCAGTCGCTCTTTTCCCTGGGCGGGCTCGTCCCTTACGTGAGAGAAAGGCTGGGTGCGCGGTAATGAGCGAGAGAGCGCGTAAATTTACTGTCGCGGTGATCCCCGGGGACGGGATCGGACCGGAGGTCATCGCGGAGGCTAAAAAAGCGGTGGAGGCGGCGGCTTCCATAGAAAACGCTTCGTTCGAGTGGGCGGAGTACCCGTTTGGGGCTTCTCACTACCTCGAAACAGGGGAGGTGCTGCCCGGTTCCGCGATAAGCGAGATCGGCAAGGCGTCGGCTATGCTCTTGGGCGCCATAGGCGATCCGGCGGTGAAACCAGGCATCCTCGAACGCGGCATACTGCTTACGCTGAGATTTGTATTCGACCAGTATGTGAATCTGCGCCCCGCGCTGTCGCTGCCGAATGTTCCGACACCGGTACCCTTGGACGGAAAGATAGATTCCGTGGTCGTCCGGGAGAACACGGAAGATCTCTATATGGGTCTTGGCGGCGTGACGCGCGACGGCAAACTCAAAGTTCAGCTTGAACTCGAGAGGGGGAGCTACAATCTGCGCGGCGACATTGCTGTAGAGTTGTCGCGGGAAATCCCTTTCGCCGCCCAGGTTGCGCTGAACACGCAGACCGGCGTGGAACGAATCACCCGCTTTGCATGTGAGACTGCTGCGAAGCGAGGGGAAAGCCGCATAACGATCGTGACAAAATCGAACGCCGCCCCGGCGCTCTACGGCTTTTTTGAGGACATAGCGAGGGAGACGATATCTTCCGAGTACCCGGACATGCTGAGCGAAACCGTCAACGTAGACGCCCTCTGCTATCACCTCGTCAGGAAGCCGGACGCGTATGGCGTCCTGCTCTGCCCGAATCTCTTCGGGGATATCGTGAGCGACTTGCAGGCCGGTTTGGCGGGCGGGATGGGAACAGCCGCGGGAGGCAACATTGGCGACGGTCTGTCCATGTTCGAGCCCGTTCACGGATCCGCGCCGGATATCGCCGGAACCGGAAGGGCCAATCCGATCGCGGCTATCCTTGCGGGCGCGATGATGATGAGACACATGAACCTCGAAAAATCGGCTCAGGCGATCGGACGCGCCGTGTCCGATTATCTCGCCTCATCGCCGAAGATGGCCATGCCGTTCGAGTTTTCGGGCGAAGCGTCCTGCGCTCAGGTTGGCGACGCGGTGGCGGCGAAAATATAATATGACTATACAATTGTCTCATGAAAGAGATGAGGGACCGGCGAACGAACGCAGCGAAGTGGCGTCCGACATGGATGTCGGGCGAGCGAATCAGCTCAGGACAGAGGTGTATGAGCGGTCCAATTCGCGGAGTGAGTCGCCGGCCCGTCATCTCGGGTTCATCATTATAAGACAATTT
>JAISYM010000014.1 GCA_031269875.1 Synergistaceae bacterium | reverse complement strand
GCTGTTGCTGTTGTCGGTGCCGGTGTTTGAGCCGCCGCTGTTGTTGTTGTCGGTACCGGTGTTCGAGCCGCCGTTGTTGTTGTTATCCGAACCGGAGTTATTTGAACTGCCGCTGCTGTTGTTGTTGTCCGAACCGGAGTTGTTGGAACCGCCGTCATTGTTGTTGCCGCCGCCTGATGTATCGCTGTTGAGCGCGGCGAGCGCGGAGTTTGTCTCTGCCTGAGTTGCATTGAGTTTTTTCAGAACAGAGACGGCGGCATTGTACGTGCTATAAGACGATTGTTTCTCCGCCGCGTTTATCTCCGCGACCTTCCATATCAGCTTATCCTTGTCCGCCTTCGTGCTAAAACCTTCTTTATTCGAATTTCCTCCGATGTCAGCCCCGAGTTGCTTCGTGTACTGCCAGCGCATCACGTCACCGTTGTTCATCTTTTGGAGGCCCGCCGATTTACCTATGAAGTAGTTGTTCACAGTTATCATCCAGCCGCTTGCCTCAAAGACGCCCAGATTGTCTATTCTCTCCAAGAAGAAATTGCTCCCGGTGGGCGAACCATTGTAGCTGAAGTTGTTGATTTTTTTTGACAGAAGCAGGTCGATCAGAACTTCCGCGGCCGTAGTTCCGACTGATGGCAACTCTACCAGTTCTGGCTCCACGATGAACCCACCGTCTGCCGTCAGCTTCTCCACGGTCACGGCCACCTGTGCCGCGTTTGCCGGGACGAGCGGGAGCAGAGCGAAAAATGACAGGGCGATCAGGCGCGCTGTTTTCCATGTTTTGCTGTTTTTTCTCATTTTAAAATCTCCTTCTCCCTTTTTGCGTTTTTATCAAAACCGCTAACAGCGCGGCCACACCCGCGACGGCGAGAGCCCCTGAGTCACAGCCACCGCCTCCGCCGCTGTTCCCGCCCTCGTCTTGTTGGCCGGACAGCGTTATGTCCGGCAGGGTCGAGTAAAGCCCGCCGGGGTAGCTTTTCGCGTTGAGGTTCTGATATACAGGTTCGTTCCCTATGCGCGTCCTGTGGCTGCCGAGCGGGTCTCCCAAGTGGCCGCACTCTATGACGCCGTTTGTAAGCTCCACCTTGCCAGACGCCGGGACGGTCACCGTTACCTTGTTTGCTTCGGAGAGGTTGTATTGCACCCCCTCGCTCCTGATTTCCCCCTGCGGGGAATCGTACTTGACATAACAGGTAGCCGGGTAGCCGGGGTTGTAGATCCCCGCTATTTTTTCGAGCGGCGTCTTTATCCCGTCGAAACTTATCTCCAGTTTGTCGCCTGGGCTGAGCGCGCCGCCCTGTTTCGTGAGGTTCTTGAGGTTTACGCCTATGCCCTTGGCGTTTATCACGTGGTACTCGCTGAATGCCGCTCCGTCGGAATTGACTTCTATTATGTTCCTGCCCTCGTATAGTTTCACTGTGAAAGAACCGTCAGAGTTCTTCACGCCCTCTCCCCAGCCGGCGCCCCACAAAGCGCCTCCCTCGTGAAGCGGCCTGTGGGCGCGGACAGTCATATTGCCGTTCGCCGTTGGTTTGAACGTGTACTCAGCACGATCCGTTTTTGCCTTGTCGAAATAAATTGTGTCGTACTCGCGGGCCGCTATGTTCGTCGTAATGCCGGAACTTTGACTCTTGCCGGCTTCGAGTACCGTGACTATGACGATCCCCGTGTTCGCCGAGTCTATGGGGTTGAAATACGTGCCGTTCCCATTGCCGAAGTTGAAGAACAGCGGGCCGTATGTCACGCGCAGCACGGCCACACCGGGCTTCAAGCCCGTGACCCCCGCGTATTCCAGACCAGACTTGCCGCCCCATTCGCTCTTTACGACGCCGGAACCCGCCAAGACCTCTACCTTGTAATCCGGCTCGATGAAATAATTGGAGACGACGCCCTGCATAGCCTGCCATACCCTTGTAGGGATGAGATTGAACGTCTCGCCGGCGTTCAACACCAAATGCTGCGCGTCGTTCACGTTCAGGTACACGTCGGCGGCCATGAAGCCGTTGTCGTCGCGCCGCGAGGGGTTTAATTTTTCCACGTCAACCGTTACGGTTTTGCTTGTCTCGTTCGCACCAAGGTAAATGACCTCGGCGGTCTTGAGGAAGCCAGTGTCACCGCCTCCGGCGACGTAATGGAAATTTTCGCCGGGAATCTCGCCGGTGTATGCCTCATATTTTCCCTCGTTTGCCCCTTTCGCGAGGGGATGTTCCGTAAACGGGACGAAGTGCGCGTTCTCCTTCGTGAACGCCCGGACGCCCGCGCCTGGCGTGACCAGAAATTTCACCTGCGCCCCTTCCGCGCTCAAGCCGGACAAGACCAGCAGCGTGGAGACAAGAGCGATGAGCAGCGCTTTTTTCCTCTTTAACATCATATATGCCACCCCCAATATAGAAGCAATGCCAAACGCGCCGCCCGCGCACCCGCCGCCGCCCGATCCGCCCGATTCACCGTCTCCCTGGGTCGTGTCGCCGGCCGAGGCGTCGTCCAGCAGGGCTATGGAATAGATGTTGTCCCCTAACTCAGCCGGGGTGAAATTGCGTAAGAGTTCCCCGGATTTGTCACGCGCTTCGAGCGCCGTGCCGGCCATTAGCCAGAGCGTGGCGTCCTTCTCGTCCCACAGCACGTTCCACGACTCGCCTGGATTTGACGTGTACTCGGCGACGGCTGGCCCCACGTCCCCCTTTGACAGCCTCTCCGCCGTCGTTATAAAGAGCCGGGCGCGGAACGAGTAGCTTCCGCTGTAGCTACCCGCGAGGATAAACGCCGTGCCGTCATTAGCGAAGTCCACGCCGTAAAGCCCGACGTTCACGTCCTGGCCGCCCACCTTGTAAGGGATATCGCGGCCGTCAAGCACCTGTCGCGCCGTCAAAGAATCTATATCCACTTCCCAGAGGTCGCCCCAGGAATCAGGCCCCTGATAGCCGCCCATCGCCGCCACGTAGAGTTTGCCGCCGTATTCGGCCATAGTGACGGCGTTTCTTGCCGAGTTGCCGGACGCGTCTTTCAGTTGGATCTTGTCCCGCACGTTGAGTTCTTTGTCGAACACGACGATCTCGGTAGGCTCGTATTGCGTAACGCCGTTATATGGCATCCCGTAGAGCGCGTATATCTTGCCGCCCTCGATGTGGATGTCCTCCGCGTGGGGTGATACGGTGTGGCCGTTCTCTGCGTGCCGCTCGTAATGGTATGCCCTGTCGCGCCTGTACGCGCCGCCGTCCATGTCCACGCGAACGACCTCGCCCGTGTCCTCAGGCCCTGACGCCCCGGCGTAGCTCTCGTAGGTGGCGAGGTACAAATACTGGCCGTCCGAGGCAACGGAGTGGATATTCGAACCCCACGTCTTGGCGTTGAATACCGGAGTTTTAAAATCAGCAGGATCCCACACGTAAACCGTATCGTTCGGGCCGTACTGGTACTCGCGTATCATGGCGCGCTCTGCGCCGTTATGGTCTCTGAACGTGAAGCCCCACGCGTCCTGACCGAAGTTGGAGGCCGCGTCCCTGTCCACTGAGAACGAACCGCCGGCCTTCACGATGACGCCGGCCGATCCGGTATCGTAGTTTGACGAGGTGTAGAAGATGTCCGCATGAGCCATGCCGAAAGTGCCGGGAAACACAACGGCGATGACAGCGAGACAGACAAAGAGCGAC
>JAISYM010000138.1 GCA_031269875.1 Synergistaceae bacterium | reverse complement strand
CTCCAAAATCTTCTTTGCGATTGCCAACGCTTCCTGTCCTTTTGCTGGACGCGCCATAAAATATCCCCTTTCTGGTTTTTCATGGGAATATTATAAGCCTAATGATTTAGAAATGGAATGACTGCCTATTTGGCGCTTACGTTCCAAGATGCATAAAAACCCGCTTTCTAGGCGGGTTTTTGATATTCTATCACGTAATAGTAAGGACCGGATCGTTAGTTGGGCATCTTTACGAGGACGATTGAAAAGAGTATGAAGATAATCGTCATCGCGAAAGTGACCTTGTTGAGCGAAGACATACGCTGCCAAGTGCTTCCGGACATATCCATCTGAGTGCCGCCCCCGCCAAAGCTCCCGCTGAAACCGCCTGACTTTCTGTGTTGGATCAATATCACGCCTATCAGTCCTATACACAAAAACAAAAATAAAATTGAAAGGATAGTTTTAAACAAATTTATATGCCCCCTTGAGTCAGCTTTCCCGCTTGTACAGCGACCAATATTTTATCACAGAAGCGGCCATTTGCGCTACTCCCTCCATCGCCCTTGCCCGATGTGAAACTGTGGATTTTATCTCTTTTCCCAGCTCTGAGAAGGTATTTTCATATCCATCCGGAATGAAGACCGGATCGTATCCGAAACCTGTCATACCCGCCGGTTGATTGGCAATATGGCCCTTGCAGCTGCCCTGGGACGCGAAATAACCGCGCCCGCGTAAGTGTTGTTCAGGGAAGGCAATCACGATGCACGCGACAAAATGCGCGCGCCTGTCGGTTATGCCATCGAGCTCCCCAAGCAGCCACCTTACCCTGTTTTCGTCCGCGCCGGAGGCTGTTCTTGCGGAAAATATCCCCGGTCTCCCGCCAAGGCTGTGAACCTCTAGCCCGCTGTCATCGGCTATTGCGGGCATCCTGAAGAAATCGGCCCATGCCTGTGCCTTCAGAAGGGCATTTTCCTCATAGCTCTGTCCCGTCTCATCCACGTTAGGGCATCCCACAGCACCAGGCAGGCTTTCGATACTTATAAGCTCAATGCCAAGCGGCGACATGCTTTCGCCCCTGAAAAAATCCGCAAACTCGGCGTGTTTATTCCTGTTGCCGCTCGCAAGAAGCAGCCTGAAAACCCCGTTATTTGGAGGAAAACCCGTCAAAAAGCTCCGCCTCCTCAGGCGACAGGGAGAGAACCTCCCTTTGAAGCTCGAATATTTTTTGCAAACCTTCGCCGGCAACGAATAGGATTTCATCCAACTCCGATCTGGAGAAAAAACCGTTCTCGCCGGTTCCCTGGAGCTCCACAAACTCTCCCTTGCCGTTCATCACGATATTGCAGTCGACATCAGCGGATTTGTCCTCCTCATAATCCAGATCGAGCAGCATCGCTCCCCCTACCTTGCCCACGCTTACCGCGCCCACTTGAGCCGACATTGGCAGTTTCGGGAGCGACAGGTTTTTCCGCAGCGTCCGCATCGCGTCGACCAGACAGACGAAACCGCATGTTATCGACGCCGTTCTCGTCCCTCCGTCCGCCTGGAGAACGTCACAATCGATCCAGACGGTCCGCTCTCCGATTGCGTCAAGGTCGAGCGCCGATCGAAGAGACCGGCCTATCAGTCGCTGGATTTCGCTGCTTCGCCCGTTTATCCGCCCCTTCTGGACGTCCCTCTGCGTCCGGTCGTGCGTAGCTCTTGGAAGCATGTCATATTCAGCCGTAAGCCAGCCTGTCCCGCTGCCCCTGAGAAAGCCCGGCGCCCTGTCCTCAACGGACGCGGTGCAATGCACTATAGTGCTGCCCAGCTTAATCATCGCGGAGCCCTCCGCGTAGAGGTTGAAACCTCTTTCAATGGAGAGGGCGCGAAGCTCGCGCGCCGTCCTCCCGCCGGTTCTGAGGGCTTGCGTTTCCGTCCCCTGCCGAATCTCATCCGCCCGCGTCATTCAGCTTCCCTTTACTCCCCACGGAACAGTCATGTCGACAGGCTTTTTATCCTTGACTTCCTTGCCGTCAACGTAGAATTTCACCTTCGTGATGGGCTCGAAATTCATGGATATGGTCCTGACGAGGCCGGTGAGCAGAGCCGTAGCCTTCTCCTGCCCAAGTGCCTTTATGGACTCGAAAAAACTCCGGTTGACGTTCAGATAAAGCCATTCTCCGCTCTGAAAGAGGTTGAGGCTGTTTGCGACGGGATCCAGCATCTTGCTCTCCTTCACCGCATCCATGTACGCCGAGAGCGTCTGCAGCATGACATCTTCCCGCAGACTGGCGTCGCACCTGATCTGCCTGGTGACGAAGGCCGACCCCTCCGGGATTGAGAGCGTCAGAGTCTCGAACGCCGGTCTGGACGCCGCTTCATCGGAAGATCTTATCCCGACCGCCAAACGCTCCGCCTGTTCCGGGGTCGATATGAGATTTGGCGGGCTTGCCGCCTCCGGGTGTTCCCTGTCCATCCAATTGAAAAGCATGGAGGTTACGCCGTACCCTATCGCAAAGAAGAGCACGACGAGCGAGGCCCACGCCGCCAAGCGAAAGGGGAAAGGCGCTTTTTTAGGAACCTCCGTCTCATCCTCCCACTCACCCCTGTTTATCATCTCGCGCCTCTCTCGCGGAGACGGCTCGTCACTGCTCTTCCATTTTCTCCTGGCTGTGGGTTTCATTAAGTCCCTCCTTCACTGGGTCCATTTTTAAGATAGTCCGATATGCCCAAGGCGATCGCGTCCATCATCTTTTTGCGGAACGCCTGAGAATTCAGGTTCTTGGCGTCCTTAGCCTCCGTTATGTAGCCCATCTCCACGAGAAGCGCCGGCATTTCCGCGCCTCGCAGCACAAAGAGAGGCGCCTGTCTCACCTTCCTGAGCGAGTATCCTGCGCTCCGCGTCCTGTTGTACATGAACTCCGCGAGCGTGGTGCTCTCGTTGAGCTTGTCGTTTTGCTGCATGTCTATAAGTATCTTCATAAGAAGCTGTGTCTTCCTGTCGGAATTCGCGTTTTCCTCCAGTACGTTATGCGTTTCGCCCTCCAGTTCCTTGTTTTCCAGAACGGCCAGGTTAAACGCCGCGCGGTCTGTAGGCTGATCCATAAGGTAAAACTCGACCCCGGAGGCGTGCTGCCCTCTCGGAAGAGCGTTGCAATGCAAACTTATAAAGACGTCGGCCTTCGCGTTATTCGCGAAAAGCGTCCGTTCACCCAGCTTCAGATATCTGTCGTCGGCGCGGGTCAACTTAACGTCCATGCCCGTATTTTTTATGCTGTTGGCAAGCTCGATAGCGGCCTTGAGGTTTATGTCCTTTTCCTTCAGGCTGTTTCCGACAGCGCCGGGGTCGCGACCGCCGTGACCCGCGTCGACGACCACAAGGAAGCGGCCCTGCCTTGTCTGTGAAGGCGCGGCCGGCGGAACGGTCTTTATCGGCGGTGTCGTTCCGGTTTGCGGCGGACGCGTCAAATCCGCGGGCGCATCTGGGGTCCCGACGCCCTGGAAGTAGAAGTCCACCACGTATCGCGGCGGATCCTGTAGCCAGAACGACCTTACCCTGGATGCCGCGTGAGTGAACGATAAAACGGCGTTCGCTCCGGACCTGCCGGACTTCACCTTGAGCGGGCCCCAAGGGCTGTTTTCACTGAAAGAATCGACGGACGCGCCGGAGAAAATCACGTCCACCGCCCCCGGGGATTCCTTCAACTCGACTTCGGTATGAGAGGAGATATCCACGACAGCCCTGTAACAATCCGCCTGTTCCCCCCACCTGACCTTCGTCACGGTTATGGAAGAACGCGGCGCTGGTGTGGAGCGCGCGCCGGCCTCGGGCCGCGCTATTCCGGGAGCGGGTTCTATGTTGCCCGCGGAGGGAGCGCCGCCTCGCGATGTCGACCAACTCAGGTCATGGGGGCGCGACGTGCTCGCCAGAAACTGACTTAGCGCCCGAAGCGACGAGTCCGCCTCACCCCACCAGTGTCCGTCCTCGTAGAACACCGTGGCCAGCAAGGGCATCACGGTACCGTTGACCCGAGCGATGTTCGAGCCGCTCCAGAACTCGATTTTTTTCTCGGAGTACACGGCGACCAAACCGCCTGAGACTGGCGATGCGGCAAGCCCCAAATTCGTCAGCATTTGATCCAAAGCGGCGTACCTGAAACCGCCGCGTTCAAGTATGGGGACGCCGCCCTTCCTTACGCTGCCCTGCATGAGATCTATCTCCTGCGCTCCGGCGACGTTAGTGAGATTGAAGGCGCAGACCAAGGCGAGGGCGAGCAGAAAAGCAAATCGCCTCAAATGACGCTTGGGCGGGCCGGTCGGCTCACTTTCACGCCCCACGCGGTATTTTAGAAAACGTTTAATTTCCAGCGACAACAACATCCTCAACCACTATCGACGGCGCGCCAACTGAGCCAAAAAATTTGAGGTCGCTTCCGACCGCCGTAACTTTCTTCAAGATATCTATCAAGTTCCCGGATATCGTCACGCCAGCTACAGGCTCCCCAGGCAGACCGCCCCGGAGCCGCACTCCTTTAGCGCCCAAAGAGAAATCTCCGCTTACGGGGTTCAGCGTGTGCAGGCCCATCAGTTCGAGAACGAGAAAGCCGCTATCCACGCCTTTGCGGAGAAAATCGACGGAGTATGGCCCGGGCGACAGGACGAGATTGGACGTCCCCACGTCCGGCAGACCGCCCAAACCCCTGGACGCGCTGCCGGTCGAGGCTACGCCGTCCTTAGCGGCGTACTGCAAGTTATACAGATAGTTCGACGCTACCCCCGAGTCAATCAATATCGTCTTCCCCGTCGGGACGCCCTCGCCGTCAAACACCGCGGAACCGGCCCTGCGCGGCAAACGGGCGTCATCCGTCAGCGTTACGGCGCTTCCGGCTATCTGTACCCCGAGCTTACCCTTCATCAGAGAGTGGCCTTTGTGAACGACAGACGAGCAGAACAAGTCCCCAATCTCGTCCGCTAAGGCCGCCGATATCTCAGGCGGCAGGAGAAGCGTGTATTTTCCAGTGCGGAGCGGCTTGCCGCCAAGTAAGCTCGCGGTCTTGTCCACGGCGAGCGTTGCGTATTCGTGATATTTAATATCGGCAAGATGAGATTCGCCATTGCCGTAAGCGCCCATTTCGAGAGAGTCCCCGTCCTGCATGACGACAGCCGCGCCGCAGGAGACAGACGTCGAACGCTTCCAGCCCGAGACTCCGGCGGAAGAAGCGTAGAGCGACTCCGCAAATCCATCACCCCATGAGGCGGAACGAACCGACGCCACCCTCGAATCACGTGAGCGCGCGGCGTCCGTCATCTCAAGACAAGCCTTCATGCGTTTTTCCTGTGTTATAGAGCCGGCGACGGAATCGTCGAACAGTTCGAGCGCGCTGTCATCGGCGTTTGTAGGGCCCGAGAAGAGCGTTATGTCCTTCTCCGGTTCCGAAGACCGCAAATTTTCGAGGCTCCACCCGATCATGTTTTCGAGGGAACGCTTCGAGAAATTATTCCCATACGCCACTCCCTGCCTGCCGTCCTTTCCAATCACTCTCAGGCTTATGCCGCCCGAAACGCCCGAAACATTCTCCTCGGGCTCACCATCGAGCAAGCTCAAACTGTGGGATTCGCTGGAAAAATAAACGACATCGGCGCCTGACACCTCAGGAGACTTCAGGGATCTGTCAAGCAGCCAGGAGGCGACAGTCTCGGCTTCCGCGCGCTCCATTACGCGGCGATTCACTGCGCCAGCACCTCACTTATAACACCGGCCGCGCTCCTCACGGCGCTTTCATCCAACCCGACATGCGTGACCATGCGGATGCGGCGTCCGCCGGCGGAGCCCAAGAGGAGCCCCCTTTCCGCGCAATCGCGGACAAACGCGGAAATATCGCTGCTTGAATCTGGAAGGACAAAATACACCATATTCGTCCTGTGCGGAACGTCCTCCACGGTCAATCCCGCGCCGGCCAGCAAAACAGCCAGGAGCGCGGCGTTTTTATGATCGTCGGCCAACCGATCCCTCATATCCCTGAGCGCGACGAGCCCCGCGGCGGCGGCTATCCCAGACTGCCTCTGACCGCCGCCAAGGGCTTTTCTGTGTTTCCTGGCCCTCTCGATGAACTCGGCTTGCCCGCAGAGAATCGACCCCATCGGCGCGCCGAGCCCCTTCGACAGGCAGAATTGTATGGAGTCTACCTTCGACGAGTACTCCTTTACGTCGACTCCGAAGTATACAGCGGCATCGAATATCCTGGCTCCGTCCACGTGGACCTTCAGGCCCAGCGATTTCGCTTCGAGCGCCGCTCTGGTGAACGTATCGACCGAGATTGGGACTCCTCCGGCGCTGTTGTGGGTATTTTCCATCACAAGCAGCACGGTGCGGGCATAATGAACATTCCCGGATGGCAGATAAGCGCCGCGAATGGATTCTATCGTCGGGCATCCGGATGAGTCGTCAAGCGGAAACGGCATTACCCCAGCGATGCCTGCGACATTTCCGCCCTCGTTTTTCCAGGTGTGGGAATTCGCCCCCATAAGCACCCCCTCACCCCTGTTGCAGTGAGACATAAGGGCCATTAAATTGCCCATTGTCCCAGAGCAGGCGTATATTGCGTCTTCCATGCCCAGAAGGTTTGCCGCGTAATTCTGAAGTTCGTTCATAGACGGGTCGTCGCCGTAAACGTCATCGCCTACCGGCGCGCTGTACATGGCTTTGCGCATCGCCTCCGTCGGTTTCGTGACTGTATCGCTCCTGAAATCTAAAATATTGCCGGGCTGTTCACAGTTCAATCGTACATTCCTCCATAATAAAAAAACAGTGGGCGCTGCCTCTTTATATTATAATACTATTCCCAGTCTGGCCCAAGGCATGAATGTTTCCGATACTTGCACGCCCAATGAAACGCCCTGTCTGTTGCCTCCGTGAAAATCGGAGCCGGCGGTTGGGTGTAGCGAGCGCCGTTCCGCGATTCGGAGATATTTAAAGGCATCCTCAGGGGAACAGTGGGATGAAAAGCACTCGAGGCCCCAAAGTCCCGCGCCCTTGAGATCTTCCAAAAAATCTTCAAGCGCGCCTGATTCGAGTCCCGTAAGGGATGGGTGAGCGAGAACCGGCAGACCGCCCGCTTCCCGTATTATCCTTACGCAGTCGCCTGGGGAGTACGCGTCGCGCGGCACGTATGCGGGCGCTCCCCTTGCGAGGTATTTGGAAAACGCGTCCCGCGAATCGACCGCGTAACCCTTCTTTATGAGGAGCGACGCAAAATGAGGGCGCCCGATTACGCGCCCCCCAGCTTCACTCGCGATTTCTTGTGCGCTGATATCTATCCCTTGCTCCGCCAAACGCGCGCAGATGAGCTTGTTTCGCTCGTTCCTGCGCTGTACAACCCATTTCAAGGCGTCCTCAAGAATCTCCGGCTTCCCGAACCTGTAGCCCAAGATATGCGCTGTGAACGTGCACTTAGAGGATAATTCCACGCCGGAGACCGCCTTGATTGAACGCTTTTCACACTCGCGCTTGAAGAGCGGGACGCCGTCGAGATTATCGTGATCTGTCAGCGCAAGCACAGAAATCCTTTTCACTGCCGCGCGAGCGGCTATTTCGCCCGGGGTACAGGTTCCATCGGAAAAGGTGCTGTGCAGGTGCATATCTATCCTGATCACTATCTCACCAATGGCGCCGTTCCACTATTTAATTTTCTTCCTCCAGAAGCTCATTGATATCGAACAAGGCGGCAAGGTCGAGGAGGACAATGAGGCGTCCGTCTTCCATCTTGGCGACGCCTGTAACGTAGTCGGTTCCGATCGTGCCGTTCTTCGAAGTGTCGCCGGTTTCGATAAGAGAATCGGCCACCGTACGCACCTCTCTCACCGCGTCCACGAGGACGCCGAACTGAATACCCTCAAACTCGGCTACGACAATGCGCGATTCGGAAGTGGTGTCGGTGAAAGGACCACCCATTTTCATAGCGCAATCGAGTACTGGGATTACAGTTCCTCTGAGATTGATCACGCCTCTTACGTAGTGTGGGGCGTTGGGAACACGGGTTATCCTCGGCGGGACATGCACTATTTCCCTAACGAGGTTGACGTCGAGCCCGCAGTGCTCGCTGACAAGATCAAACACGAGCAGCGTCCTCTCCGGTTCCAATGCCATCGTCTCGTTTTTCTCCGCGCGTTTGGTCGCTAATTCGGCTGCTGTCCCAGACATAAACTCTACCTCCACTCTGAAACTTGACAATCTATTGTTACGATATTCCTATTATCGCACAAATATCGAACGGCTTCAAAGGTAAAGCCGCTTATGCGACAACATTTAGGTAATTTAACCCATACGAATGGACAAAAAGATCGGCCGCGTGAAGCGGCCGGTCTTTTTAGTGAGCGTACTTATCGTGTCGACAGCTGAGACTTTTGAAGGTCGAACGTCTTGATGCCCTCATCCGATACGTTGAGTATATACGGTATGATTATCATAGCGACCTCAGATTTGTTGTGAGTCTCATTCCTCGTGGTAAAGAGCTCTCCAAGCAGCGGAATGTAACCCACCACCGGAATACGTCTGCGCGCCGTGGATTTCGTCTCCTGATAAAGTCCGCCGACCGCGAACGGTTCGCCGTCGCGGACGCGGACAACGGTTGTCACGTCTCTTGTCGCCGTGACTGGGATCTGGGAGTTGAAGCCCGTGACAATGAACTGAACGACGTTGCCGGTATTTATATTTATATTGATGGTTATCCACCCATCGCGCCCTATTGTCGGCGTAAAGGTAAGTTCCGGGCCGACGCTCTCCGTCGCGTAGGATGTGTTGCCGCTCGAGTCGGTGCCGGTCGGGTATTTCAAATTTGTCTTGAGCGTGACCTTAGCCTCCTGCCCGTCAATCGCTATAACTGACGGGTGAGCCAGCACCTTGCCTTTGTTTTTGGTTTCAAGGGCGTTCAACCCTACCATAAGGGTCTTCTCAACCCCATCGAGCATCGTGTTTGTAACTACGACCGGGTTGCTGAGATCAGAGCCTCCATAAGGGAGATTCATGTCAGCAGGCTCCATCGCCCGGTTGCTCCGGTTAAAGCCAACGCGAACGCCTGCGTTCGAGAAGTTCATGAGCCACCTGTCATAGACTGCGGAGATCACCTGCTGGAGATCCTGCAGCGCGTCGTCGTTAACCTCCACGATCCTCGCCTGAATCATTATCTGCTTTCCGGGAGAGTCGAGCTTATCCAGAATTCCGGCTATCTCCCTGTGCTGTTCTTCAGTGGCCGTAACGTAAAGCGTCCTGTTTCTGCTGTCGATGGTTGGCGGCTTGGCGAGGGGGATAAGCCCTGTGAGAGCCGCTGTGACATCTGAGCGGATCTGTCCGCCGTCGTCGATCGCGTAGCCAAGGGTATAACCTCTCGTGATGTTTTTGTCGAGCAGGGTCCCGAGGCTCTCCGTTTTCCCGACGACAAGGGTATTGCCTGTCATGGAGTAACTCAGTTCAGCCACTCTGAGGAGATAGGAGAAGGCCTCGTTGAAGGGTACGCCGTTAAAAATAATGGACGGTATCGTCATATCCGGAACAGACGGATCCAGGAACAGATTCAGCCTCTGGGTATCCGCGAGCATCATAAAGACGGACTTCAACTCCACATCCCTCAACTGGAGAGTGACCGGGCTCTTTATTCCAAGCGGGTCCCCTTTGCCGTGAACGACCGGTTTGACCGGATCCGGTTCCGGCTTAGAAGGAACATAGGCCTTCAAGACAAGGGACATGTTGTCGTTTCCGGGAAGACCCTCCACCGAGCCTATCACGAGCGGCTTGCTCGTCGTAAAGGTAAGCCGGACGCCCTCGTCTCCATACTTCTCGGCGTTGATCCTGTTCAAGAGGGGAAATTCATACTGCTTCCACCATGTATTATGGCCGGGGGGAGGCAGTCTCAGAACATCCCACTCGTAATCTTCCCACCAGTCCAGCTTGTCCGTGACCTGAGGGAAGCCGATCCTGTCAAACTGTATCACGAGCTGGTTCTCTCCCGGCGCCGACACCTGGCGCGGTAAGGGGATCATACGCCCGCGCAGACTTAGCTGGAGAGCGTCCGAACCGAGCTGCGTAACTTTGATGCCCGCTATTATCGGCTGAGGCGTACCCGCGACCGACGTCACGTCGGGAGGCACATCGACCCCTTTGGGCGACGGAAGGAAGAATGCTCTGTCGTCACCGTACGGGGACGAGCCTTCGTCGGATGCGAACGCGGATGAGGCAAAGGCCGAAATCGCGGTAAAAAGCGCCGCCAACAGCAGAACGCGAATGGAAAGACACCGGACAAGTCCCTTTCTTGCAGGCTTCGTCATCTTTCTACCGCCACCGCGTAACTCTTTTTCATCCATGTAAACGTCACACCCTTCGAATCTATTTTTGTAACCCTGGCAGTGCCGCTTGAGAACTTACTTCCCCGGCGAACAATCAACCCGGATTCCTCTCCCACAATATCTACGATAGCCACGCTGTCCCCCTCCGTTATCATAACGGCCTTGACTCGCATTACAGGCGGGTCTGGTTGAAATATTTCCTCCCGTATCTCCTGCGGAGGCGGAGGCGGTGAGAGCGTCGACGAAGACGCAACAGGCAGCCTGGCGATCTGCTCTGCCATGCTCGCCGTCTGCATCGCCAAGCTCGTCGACGAGGTCATTCCGCTGAGATCATTCCCGAGCTTCTCTACCTCGACCGATTCATTTACGACCTCCTGACTCGGTTCCGACGGAATGTGCTCCGGTATATTCGAAGATCTCTCAACCGCGTCCACCGTCTGCTTGAAAAAATAAAGGCTTGCCACGAAACACACGAGCAATAGAAGAAGTATCACAATCTGTCCATTCTTGCCAGACTTTGTTGTCTTTACCCTCGTCGCTGGAGCCGACGACTTAGAGAGAAGCCCGCTGGATTTTTTAGCTGCCGCCTCTGCCATATTTGCCCCTCCCTAACTTCGTATCCTGCTTATGATCGTCAGGGAGCCAGATACCTTGCCGTCGATCTGCCCTGACAGGCTGAAATCGGCTACCCTTATCACGAATTGCGTAGCCCGAAATTCAGCCAGCAGCTTCAATATATTATAATACGACCCGTTAAACGTAATCCTGAGCCTCAATTCGCTTCCGGGCGCGTTCTGACCGCCTGACGCAGATGTATTGGTGTGCTCGATGGAGCGGGCGATCATTATGTTTTCTACCATGTTATAGAGGTCCAGCTCGGTGGCTGGGAAGGACGCGTCCTGTCTGCCCGGAAGCTGCAGCGCCTCCGTGAATTTTGAATACCCGCTTACAAGAGCGTTCCGATCATTGAGCGTCTTCTTCTGGCTGTTCACCTGATTTTTGGCCCCGATCAGGTCGCCCGTCACCTTTTTGAGCGTCTGAAGCAGCAGAACCTGAGCCAGCACCAGGAGAATGACCGTCAACGCTATCAAAAAGCCGTAAATTCTTTGCTGCTGCTGGGTTTTCATTGTACCGGAGTCTCCTCTCCCTGGACCGGCGCCTGCCCCTCCGTATCGGGCCGAGGCATCTCTTCGGCTGGAGTTGTTCGTATGTTCAATATATCGGGTAACGCCTCGCCGATAGCGGTGACAGATTTTATGTTGCAGCTCAAGGCAAAATCAGTAATGAGGACATTGTTCAAAGTACTCTTGGTCATGCTGGGCGGGTCGACTTTCGTTATCATGTATTTCATGCTGTCCAGTCCGTTTACAAAATCCATTACGTCCTGATCCGTTATGCCGGAACCGCGCAAAGTTACGCTGCCCTGGCGGATGTCCAAGTTGGTCACCTTCAGCCCGGAATTAACCGCGCCTTCGAGCCCAGAGAGAAATTCAACCGTGGGCAGATCCTGCCTCGTAAACTCTAAGTAAGCTCTTATTCTCTCCCTTGCCTCCCTGAACGTGGCAATCTTAGTGTCGAGGTTGGAAATACTCGCGCCGACACTGGACGACTCCGCTCTTTGGGCGTCCAGCTCCGCGTTCAGGCCCCTGAGCCTCAGCATCATATTAGCGATGTTGAATATTGACACGACCACAAAACCGACGAACAGAACCACGACCAAAACTCTCATTAGGTCGAACTTTTGATCCTGAACCTGTACGAGGTGCTGCGGTCTTAAATCGAAGAGCACCTGCATCTCTTACCTCACCTCCACACCGGGTCTGAGAGCAAGCCCAAGCGCCACTTCCCACCCATACTGCTGCGTCGGCGGGTTTGCTATATTCCATGTTTTCCACGGATTCACTATCGACACCGGACAGTTCACCGCCTCAGAGACACTCGCGTTTATCGCTTCCCCCTGGTTCGCGCCGTAACCGCCTATATAAATCTTTTCGGCCGAGAAACCCCTCATCTGCGTGGAAGCGAAGTTGACCGTAGCCTGGAGATCCCTGGTAAAGTTATCTATTGTGCGCCCGGAGGTGTCCTCGGTGGCGAAGGATTGCGTCGTGTTCCTGTAGACGATGCCATTATCCCTGTACGTAGCGACAATTATGCTGCTCACGACGCCGGCCAGGGCATATACGTTAAAACCCTGCGGCGCCGCCGGACCCATCAGACAACGGAGCATCGCCACGGGAGACGGTTCTATCCCGCCGAGTTTTATATCCACGCGCTGGGCCGCCATCATCAGGTTTTCGACCGTCGAGCTTCTCACGGCCGCCGCAATGCAGTCGACAAACGTGCCGGGGGCGACATCGTCACGCCGCGGCCTGTCGATAAAGGTGACGTCATAAACGGCCTCGTCGACCGGTATAGGGAAGAACTTGTCGAATTCATATCTGAAGGCGTCCCTTGCGTCATCTATGCTCATTTGCGGCAGTTCAAACGTGCGAAGGAGAACATCCTTAGACTGAATCCCGGCGTAAACCCTACTGGCCCACTTTTTTCCTATGGCCTTTTTAAGCGCCCTCAAGTTTTCCTCTATCTTCTTCTGTGTTGAAAAGAGCTCTCCCCCCACCTCGCCAAGATCATAGGGGGCGTCTATACACTGCTCGACCCGATATACCCCCCTGCCCATTTCGGAGATCTCGACATATTGCATGACCCCGCCATAAACAAACAGTCCGGCCCGCGTGCCGCTTGCCTTCTTGCTTAACAATCCCATGCAGGCGCCTCCTTCTTTAGTGGAGCTGAAACGGCTTTAGATAACCGGGCTATTAAACCGAAAAAGATGACCCGTTACATTAAAGATATAATCACAAACATACTATTGCTGTCAAGAAATATAAACAGATTACCCAGGCAAAATATTTAATTTCATAAGTTTAACAAATAACCAAACACGGCGGCTCCGCATATATAAAAAACCGGGTGCCCCCCCAACTTTCTGATCAGGTAAAATATAATAATAAACAGCGCAACATTCCCGTACTTAAGGATATCAGAAAGATTCTTGGTGTCAATAAAATCTTGAGTCCTAAATAGGGCAATTCTCAATATCTCGATCGCGGCGGACGCGATTAACGCGGTCACCGCGGGCCTTATACCATAAAAAGCGGATTTTACGAGTTTATTTTCTTTGAATTTATCCAGAATTTTGACGATCAGAATAATAAAGAAAAAAGAAGGCGTTATAAGAGAGAGAGTCGCCGCGACGCCGCCCGGGACGCCACCGGCCGCGTAACCGGCGTAAGTGGCCATATTCAGGCCAATCGGACCGGGAGTCGACTCCGAGACCGCTATCATATCGATCAGCGTCTCCCTGGTGAACCAATCGTATTTATCCGCGAGATCGTAGAGGAACGGAAGCGTCGCGAGTCCGCCACCTATCGAAAAAACACCTATCTTTAAAAATTCGAAGATGAGCGAAGCGTAGACCATCACGCCGACCTCCTCATTATGAGGATTCCGGCAAGCGCGCCCGCGACGACCGTATACGCCGGAGAAATTTCGACACAGGCGAAGATCGCGAGGGTGACGGCGAAAATCAGCCTGCCTGCCCAGTCCTTGACTCCGCTCTTCCACATATTCAGAACCGCTTCGCATATAAGGACGGCTACCGCGACCTTGATTCCGTTAAAGGCGTGCTGTACGGAATCAAGATATAAGAAATTTTTGAGGAACATCGCTGCCATTAAAATAATGATCAGCGACGGGACGGATACGCCCAGCCCGGCCGCGAGCAGCCCCGGGATTTTTTTTCGTCTGTACCCTATCAGCATGGACATATTGACGCATATTATGCCCGGCATACTCTGGCTTATCGCGTAATAGTCGATTATTTCCTCATTCGAGGCCCATTTACGATCGAGGGCTATATCCTTCTGCATAAGAGGAAGGACTGTATAACCTCCGCCAAAGGTTACCGCCCCAATCTTAAAAAAAACGGCGAATATTTCAGCAATTTCACGCATTTTTTCTTTGACCGCCTAGCTCAGGCAGTCGCAAATATCCTTGTTGCGACCGTCTCCGTCGGCGGTTATGACGTGAGTTATGGCAAGCTCGCCGCGCCGGTCGAGGGACGCGAGGAGCGATATCACCGACGAGGATGATATCCCCATGTCCCTCGAAATTTTCCCGATATCCAAAGTTCTCTCCTCCCTGGCGATCCGAAGCGCCTCATCGGATACGCACTTTATCCATGAATCAAACAACCTCCTGAGTTCAGGCGTCTGAGACGTGGCCATCTGGTTATTCGCGACCGTCATTTCAAGAAGCCTGGACGTCACGATCTCCAGTGAGTCGACAAGGCTCGATACCCTGTCGTTTTCCTGATTGCCGCTCTGTTCCAACAGGCTCACTCCTTTCTTTCCCCTAACGTCATTATACTCCACGGACGGATGCCGGCACAGTTGCAATACTCGCCGCGTCATGGTAGGATACCGTGTGAATCGGTCTTTCGCTGGAGGCTCAGTCCGTGCGGCGAGGAATTGTGAATCCCGCCAGGTTCGGAAGAAAGCAACGGTAAGCGAAGCTCCTCGGGCGCCACTGGGTTGCTGGGTCTCCAGCGGAGGGCCGATTCCTTAACATTCTGCGCTTAATATCCTTGTCTTTTTTATGTATAAATGCTACAATCCTTCGCGCTTAAAACACACGCGAGAGGACTGTTTGATCGTTGCCGCTTCGAGCGGTGGTCGGCAGGTTGAGTCTCGCGGAGGTAAAAACAAGGAGGAGATAGTATTGGGCGTAGTCAATATGAAACAACTGTTGGAGTGCGGCGTTCACTTCGGCCATCAGACACGCAGATGGAACCCGAAGATGAAGCCGTATATTTTTACCGAGAGAAACGGCATCTACATCATCGATCTTCAGAAGACGGTGAAAGGCTTGGAACGTGCCTACGACTTCGTGCGTGAGGTTGCTAAAAACGGCGGCAGCGTGCTGTTCGTCGGAACCAAGCGTCAAGCTCAGGACCCCATTCGCGACGAAGCCGTACGATCCGGTCAGTTCTTCATCAACCAGAGGTGGCTTGGCGGCCTTCTCACGAACTTCACGACGATACGCAAGCGCGTAAACCGAATGGTCGAGCTTCAGTCTATGGACGCCGACGGCACGATCAACAAATATCCCAAGAAGGAGATCATCAAGCTCCGCAAAGAGCGCGACAAACTTGAAAAATCCCTCTCTGGCATCAAGGATATGAAAGAAGCGCCGGACGCCCTTTTCGTAATCGACCCGCGCAGGGAGACCATTGCGGTCATGGAAGCTCGCAAGCTGGGCATACCCGTTATCGCGATAGTGGACACGAACTGCGACCCTGAACTCATCGACTATCCGATCCCCGGCAACGACGACGCGATAAGGGCGATAGAGCTTATCGTGAACCTCATGTCCAGCGCGTTTATCGAGGGCAGACAAGGTGTTGACGGCGTGGAAGAGAGGCCTGATGAGGAGACTGCCGACGAGTCTGATAATGAGGTAATCGAAATCCGCGAGAAACTTCACGACACGTACTCCGAGGTCGGAGAAAAGGTAGTGAACCAGGAGCTTGAAGAGCGCAAGGGATGGAAGGAGTCTGTATAATGGCCGTTGATATGGAAGCCGTAAAGGAACTGAGGAGCCGTACTGGCGCGGGCATGATGGACTGCAAGAACGCGATGCAGGAGTGCTGCGACGTTGAGAAAGCCGTAGACTACCTTCGTGAGAAGGGACTCGCGAAAGCCGCTAAAAAAGCGGGGCGCGCGGCTTCGCAGGGCCTCGTGTTCAGCTATATACACACGAACGGAAAGATCGGCGTACTCCTCGAGCTGAACTGCGAGACGGACTTCGTCGCCCGCACGGACGAGTTTGGCGCGCTTGGCAAGGAACTCTGTATGCAGGTTGCCGCGGCTAACCCCTCTTACATCGCTCCGGAGGACGTCCCGTCCGAAGACCTGGAGAGAGAAAAGGAGATTTACCGCAGGCAGGCTCAGGAAGAGGGCAAACCGGCCAACATCCTCGACAAGATCGCCGAGGGCAAGGTGAAAGCTTTCTACGGCGACAATTGTCTTCTGGAGCAGAACTACATCCGCGATCCGAAGACGAAGGTCAAGGATCTGATAACGGCGGAGATCGCGAAGATGGGTGAAAATATACTGGTTCGCAGGTTCTCCAGATTTTCCATCGGAGACTAGATAAACCAGATTGACAGCGGGGGAAAACATCCCTCGCTTTTTTTATGCTTGTATGGCAATGTACGGGAGGACAGTAAAATGACTCGTAAGTATAAACGCGTTCTGCTGAAACTTTCAGGCGAGATCCTCGCGGGAAATGAACGCTTCGGGCTGGGGTACGCGGCAATTAACTCGATATGCGCCGAAATAGCTTCCGTAGCGCAAGCCGAGATAGAGATAGCGATGGTGGTCGGCGGCGGCAACTTCATACGCGGCGCACAGGCTGTAGATCAGGGAATGGACAGGGTGCAGGCGGATAATATGGGAATGCTTGCCACCGTCATAAACGCGCTGGCCCTCCAGGACGCATTAGAGCGCATCGGAATGCCTACGAGGGTTCAGACGGCAATAGAGTCGCGCACGATAGCGGAACCCTTTATCAGGCGGCGCGCCCTCCGTCATCTTGAAAAGGGCAGGATTGTAATCTTCGCGGCCGGTGTCGGTTCGCCGTATTTTTCGACGGACACGGCCGCCGCGCTGCGCGCGTCTGAAATTAAAGCAGATTGCCTATTGAAAGCGACAAAAGTAAATGGTATATATAGAAAGGATCCGAAGTTGTTCCCTGACGCGGAGCGCTTGCCAAGTGTCAGCTACATGGAAGCTCTGCAGATGCAGCTTGGGGTCATGGACGCGGCGGCGTTTTCGCTGTGCATGGAGAATAAGATGCCGATAGTGGTCTTTAACATGCTCGAGGCCGGCAGCCTCAAGAAGCTTCTTGTGGATGGCGCCGAAATAGGCTCGACTGTATCGGATTGACCGCGCCGCGAGCGGAAGAATCTAACATTAATTTCGACAAGGAGTGGTTCGAATGCCAGGTACGTTGATCAAGGATCTAAAAACACGCGCGGCTAAAGCACTTGAACATCTTAGGGGAACTTACGCTGGAGTCAGGACTGGGCGAGCCCACCCGGCTCTCGTCGAGGACATCAAGGTAGACTATTTCGGGACGGTCATCCCGCTGAAGCAGCTCGGTACGGTAAACATCCCGGAACCCAGGCAGATCATCATAACCGTGTGGGACAAAGGCGCTATGAAAGCGGTGGAAAAGGCGATACAGGCTTCCCCGCTCGGCATCAACCCGCATCCTGACGGGGAGACCATCAGGCTCACACTTCCCGAGCTTACGAGGGAGCGGCGCACGGAACTCACGAAACTCGTGAACAAATACGCGGAAGAATCGCGCGTCGCCACCCGCAACATCCGCAGGGAGATAGTCGATAACCTGAAAAAGATGGAGAAGGACTCGAAAATCAGCGAGGACGACCTGAAGAAATATCAGAAGGAAGTTCAGGATTTGACGGACGAGGCGATAAAGAAAATCGACGCCGTCCTTGCCGAAAAAGAAAGGGAGATAATGGACGACTAGGTTGACCCGATATATAATGGATGTGTTATACAGGGGGGTTTGGATATGTTGAAACTTGAAGAGGGGATGAAACACCTTCAAGACCGGGGGGCCAAGTTGACGGCCCAAAGAATAGCGATAATGGCGTCTCTCGAAAACAGGCGCGATCATCCGTCGGCTGAGATGATTTTTTCGGAACTCAAACCTCTCTATCCCACGCTCTCGATCGCGACGGTCTACAGCACGGCGCATCTGCTGGCGCAAGTGTCGATGATCCGTATTCTGTCCATTGATGAAAAAAGGGTTTTTTTTGACCCCGACACAAACCCGCACGCACATTTTATGTGTACCAAGTGCAAAAGGATAATAGAC
Source organism: Synergistaceae bacterium (assembly GCA_031269875.1). Classification (GTDB taxonomy): domain Bacteria; phylum Synergistota; class Synergistia; order Synergistales; family Synergistaceae; genus JAIRNC01. Next base: position 21,715 of record JAISYM010000138.1, on the reverse strand, counting down.
ATGCGCTCCGACCATGAGATGCGGATCCAATTGAAACCCGAGGATGGTATTTTCTCTATTGATAGCACGGAGGTGTTTCACTACGGATTGTGTTCGAATTGCGGGAATTTATGACGGGCTACGTTATACCGACTATCGCCGGGGTCGCGCTGATGGGAGCGCCCTTTCTGTGGTGCCGCCTCAGGAAGGAAGCGCCTGGAGATTACGGAATTTCTTGGAAACTAGAGAAAAAGAGCCTCGTGGAGCTGCTGGTCGTTACGGCGGTTGTGTTGCTCCCGCTCACTTTCATCTCCGTCAACTGGCCCTTCGAGTCCCTCCCCAGACACAGCACGCTATGGAGATCGCTCAATCTGATGGCTGCCGGAACGTCGGCCGCTATCATCGAGGAAATCTTTTACCGCGGTTGGCTCCTGCCGCTCTTTAAAAAGCGCTGGGGAGCGTTCTGGGCTATAATGCTGTCCAGTGGATTGTTTGCGCTGTCGCATGTTTTCGTAGCGGATACCATTTTTTTGTTCGCCGTATTCTTCCCCGGCTGCGTGATGGGTTTGCTCAGGGAGAGGCACGGGAACATCTCAACCTCGACGATCTTCCACGCCGTCTCGAATATTTGGGCGGTATGGTTCGCGCCGCTGAGCTGGCCGTCTATGGCGTGGATAATCGAGCGTCTGCCTCACGTCTGGTAACACCAATTTAAGGAAAAGCTGATTTATTGTTAGATACCTGAAGGGTGAAGCGCTAAAACGGTTTTCGAACGACCTTCAAGTCACATCAAAAACAACCCAAATACCAACCTCATTACGCCGCTCAAGTTCGCACGGACGCTATTGCTTTAATCCCGAGAGGTCATTATAATTCCCATTATTGTTATTGAGTTGCACAATTTTGGGGGAGGTATGATTTATGAAAGTCAGAGGTTCATCTATTTTCAAACGCGTCGCGTTTACCGCGGCGCTTGCGTTTGCGGTGCTGTCGGTTCTGCCGGTTGGTTCATTCGCGGCGTCCAAGAGCGTCACGGTTTTCGCGGCCGCTTCGATGACAGAATCCCTGAACGAGATCGTGGGACTCTACAAGACCGTTGCGCCTGACGTTGAAATCGTCTGCAATTTCGACTCCAGCGGCACTCTCAAGACGCAAATTCAGGAGGGCGCGGACTGCGACATCTTCATCTCGGCGGGACAGAGGCAGATGAACCAGATCGACATCACGGCGGATCCCAAGGTAAACACGGAAAAGCTCGACTTCGTTCTGCCCGGAACTCGCTTCAACATCGTCTCGAACCGGGTTGTCCTGATAGTCCCCAAGGGCAGGAATCCAAAGGAGATCAAGGACTTCGCCGACGCTGCGACGGACAAGGTTTCGCTGATCGCGCTCGGAAACTCGGACGTTCCGGTCGGGCAGTACTCGGAAGAAATTTACAAGAAACTCAATCTATGGGATCAGCTTAACGCGCAGAAGAAGATCAGCTTTGCCAGCAACGTTAAAGAGGTCTTGACCCAGGTCGAGGCAGGAGCTGTCGATTGCGGCGTCGTTTACAGCACCGACGCGGCAACTTCGAAGGGCGTGGACATAGTGGCCGACGCCCCAGCGGGCAGCCACGCGCCGATTACATATCCGGCCGCGATACTGAAACGGACGAAGGACGAGACTGCCGCGAAGGCGTTCGTAGAGTTCCTGAAGAGCGACGCGAGCAAGAACGTCTTCAAGCGAATCGGATTCGCCGCTCTCTAAATGATGCCGCGCGCGGGGGCTTCGGTCTTATTTCCCGCCCCCGCCGCTTTTCAATGAATCATGGATCTGTTCCCGCTCTATAATTCACTCCGCGTCGCGTCCATATCGACGTTTATCACGTTTTTCACCGGAATATGCGCTGCTTACTATATTGCCCGCGCCCCAAAAGCCGTCAAGGGGGCGCTCGACTGCGTACTGACGCTCCCGATGGTGCTTCCCCCTACGGTCGTCGGTTTTTTCCTGCTGAAGACGATAGGTCCATACGGGCCTGTCGGCTCCGCAGCGCTGAAGTTTTGGGGCGTCAGGATGACCATGACGTGGTATTCGGCGATATTCGCGACCACGATAGTCACCTTTCCGCTGATGTATCGAACGGTCAGAGGCGCTTTCGAGGCGTTCGACAGGACCCTTCTTTACTCCGGGCAGACGCTCGGGCTCTCCGGGACTTTTATATTCTGGAGGATAATGATCCCAAACTGCAAACAGGGAATCCTCGCCGGCACTGTGCTGGCCTTCGCGCGCGCTTTGGGCGAGTTCGGCGCGACGGCAATGGTCACAGGCTATATTCCGGGGCGGACCGCTACTATTTCGACGGCGGTCTATCAGCTCTGGCGCGAGGGAAACGACTCGCTCGCTTACAAATGGGTCGGCATCAACCTGACTATCTCGTTTTTGGTAATGATGACGGTCAACATGCTCGAAAACAGATACGACAAGCCCAAAGGCGCCGCGCGCGTCCAACAGGCGGATAAGTAATCCAGTCTCATGTCCTTATACGTAAAGATTAAAAAGTCATACGCGGATTTCACCCTGGAAGCCGAGTTCGAAGCCCAGAACGAGACGATGGCGCTCCTTGGGGCGTCTGGATGCGGCAAAAGCGTGACGCTCCGCTGTATAGCCGGGATCACGAAGCCCGACGAGGGACTGATCGTCTCAAACGGCGTGACGCTCTTCGACTCGCGCAAGGGGGTGAACCTCTCGCCGCAGAAGCGCCGCGTGGGGCTGCTGTTCCAAAACTACGCGCTCTTTCCGAACATGACCGTAGAGGGCAACATCATGGCTGTGCTTTCAAAACGGGGCGGCGGGAGAAATCGGCGCGAGAAATTCATCTCCCTCGCTAAAAAATACTACATCGAAGGGCTCGAAAACCACTACCCGGCGCAGCTCTCGGGCGGACAGCAGCAGCGCGTCGCCATAGCGCGCATCATGGCAAGCGATCCATCCCTGATAATGCTCGACGAACCGCTGTCCGCTCTCGACTCATACCTCCGCTGGCAGTTGGAGGACGAGCTTGCGAGGACGCTCGACGGCTTTCCTGGCGACGCGCTTTACGTATCTCACAATAGAGACGAGGTTCAGCGGTTGTGCGATCGCGTATGCGTGATAGACAGGGGGCTGTTCGAGAAGGTCCGCCCTACGCGCGAACTCTTCGAATCCCCCGAAACGCTGGCTTCGGCGCTTTTGTCGGGCTGCAAAAACTATTCACGTGTCCAGCGTTTAACGGACGGCAGGGTACGGGCCGCCGACTGGAACGTCGACCTCGAATGCGCAAAACCTGTCGGGCACGACATATCCCATATTGGCGTGAGGGCGCACTACGTCTCCATAATATCTGAAAAAGAGCCCGCTTGCGGGTGGGAAAACGCGGCAAACCGGGTAAATAAGTTTCCCTGCCGGGTACTCCGGGTAATCGAGGACGTCTTTTCGACGATCGTGAACGTTTGTCCGCTCGGCTCCGATCCCGAGCTCGATTTCTCGCGCATAAGGGCGGAGCTTCCGAAAGGAGCGATTGGCGCGGCGGAGGAGGGTAATATTGTAGAAGCGGTGATAAAGCCGTGTGATATTATGCCGCTGCGCGCTTTAGGCCATCAGCGATAAATCGGACTTCCCAACTCGGCGTAATGTGATACGATGTGACCTGTTAGCAATATAATTTCCCCAAGCAAGTCAGCCTTTTTCAATCGGAGGGGATTGAATTGGTCAAGACGCGAAATGAAAATCACGGAGACGCCTTAAGGGCCCTGTTGCGGCGGGCCGGCATCAAAATCACGCCGATACGGCTGGAAGTGCTGGGTTACCTTTTAAAGACCGGCCAGCCCGTGTCCCACTCGGATGTCCAGTCGGCGCTACCCACGCTCGACCGCGTTACCATCTACAGGACGCTCGCTTCATTTGTGGAATCAGGCATAGCGCACCAGGTTCAGGGATTAGATGGCATGTGGCACTTTTGCGCACACAATCCTGACTCGTCAGGGTGCCCAGGCAATCACCCGCATTTCCTCTGCACGTCATGCGGCAAAATGATCTGCCTCCTCGATCAAAACCTGCCCAGAGTGGACGTGACGGAGGGGAACATCGTAAATGGGAAGCAATTCGTAGCCTATGGGTTCTGCCAAGAGTGCGCCGCAAAGGCAAAATGCCCGGCGCGCGCCCCAAGAATTGGAGATGAAAGCTCGCGATGAAGATGACTTCCATAACGCTGGAGGACGCGATCGGCAAGCCTCTGGCACATGACCTCACGAGAATAGACGCCAAGAACCACACGAAAGGCGCCAGATTTAAAAAGGGCCAGATAATCAGCGAAGCGGATTTGCCCGTCCTTCGTGAAATGGGCAAAGAAAACCTCTCTATCCTGGAGCTTGGCGCGGATGAAATGCACGAGGATGACGCGGCGGAGGCTTTATGCCGTGCCCTCTTGGGAAAAAATTGTTCGGCGGGCAGTCCGGAGGAGGGCCGAATAACGATCAGGTCGAACTGTGACGGGCTTATCTCCTATGACCCGCAGTTCGTTCACAGGATCAACGAGGATCCGGACTGGGTGCTTGCGACGATTGCCCCTCACAGACAGGTTTCGAGCGGACAGCCGATAGCCGGTTTCAGGATAAGGCCGCTCGTTATGGAGCGCCACAGGGTCGAGCGCGCGGTAGCCACGGCATCCCCAATCGGCGTGATACCGTTCAAACCGCTCAGAGCCGGCTTGGTTACGACCGGCAAAGAGCTGGCGGAGGGGCGCGTAGAGGACGCGTTCTCCGGCAAGTTTCGGCGGAAAATTTCCGCCTTCGGCGGCGCCTTGATGGGACAGCGTTTCACCACAGACGACTCTGAGGCGATCGCGGACGCGATAAGCGCCTTTTTGGCGGAGGGCGCCCAACTCATAGTTTGCACCGGCGGCATGAGCGTCGACGCGGATGACCGCACTCCGGGAGGGATAACGAAGGTAGCGCGGAAAATCGCCTTCAGGGGAGTTCCGATACTGCCGGGGGCGATGCTTATGCTTGCCTGGGCCGATGGAAACGACGGCAGCGGCGCGGCGATAATTGGCTCGCCGGCCTGCGTGGTACACGACGACAGAACCGCTCTCGACAAGATGCTGCCCTTCGTCTTCGCCGGGGAGGATCCATCGCCCCATGTGAGGCAATGGGGAGTCGGGGGGCTGTGCGAGCATTGCGAACCGTGCCACTGGCCGGTTTGCTCGTTCGCGTCCGGCTGTTAACGCGCAAGTATGAAAAAACCCGATGGCTGCAAAATATCCGGATTGATTCTTGCCGCCGGCCTCGCCGAACGGATGGGCGAGTGCAAAGCTCTACTGCCGATGTCCCGTGACAGCGCGCTTGAAGTCATAGTGACGCGTATGAGGGCGTCCGGAGTATCATCCATTACAGTCGTCACGGGCGGGCATGAGGAAACTGTCCGCCTCGAGGCGCTGAGGCTCAATTGCGATACGGTATTTAACCCGGCGTACAGGTCTGGCATGTACAGCAGCGTATTGACCGGGGTCAAGGCGCTGAAGGACGAGACGGACGCCTTTTTTCTCATGCCCGTGGACGTCCCGCTCGTCAAGCGGTCGACGTACAGGAGCATAATTGACGCCTTTAACGAAGGGTACGGCGCTCCGGAAGTAGTCTACCCCACCTTCGCCGGCGAAAGAGGGCATCCGCCGCTCATAGGCCGCGAGATGACGAACCGGATACTCGCTTGGAACGGTCCCGGCGGTCTCGGCGGTCTCCTTGCGGACTGCACGAAGAGCCTTGACGTTCCTACAGCGGATCGGGCTGTCCTGCTCGATATGGACACGCAGGATGATTACAGGACGCTCCTTCGCTACTGCATCGGTGAAAAAATACCGGACGACGGCGAGTGCGCGGAGCTTCTCTCGATTGCCGGGACGCCGAAAAAGGTGATTCGCCACATGAGGGTCGTAGCGGACTGCGCCGACCGCCTTGCGGATGCGCTCGAGACGAGCGGTGTCAAGATCGACAGGAAGCTGCTGCGCTCAGCCTGTCTGCTGCACGACATCGCGAAAGGCTGGAAGGATCACGAGGCGCGAGGCGCGAGGCTGCTGCGCGAGAGAGGTTACCCTAAGATAGCCGACCTTGTCGCGTCTCATAAGGATCTGCCCGGAAAAATGGTAAAAGACCCGCTCGTAAGCGAGGCGGAGCTCCTTTATCTGTCTGACAAGATCACTGACGGAGAGGTCGTCTCGACGCTGAAAAACCGTATGCTCCGCATGGAGACGCGCTTCGCCCCCGGGAGCGACGCGTTAGCCGCCGCCGCGCGGAGGATAAAACAAGCCTCCGATATACAGAAGAAGGTAGAAAAAATTTCCGGCCGCCCTCTCGCTGGAATTGTATTCGAACCATCTCCCTCCTTGACGGGTGCTTGATATATAATTCGCGATATTTCTTATTTGGGGATTGAGGGCGTAAGATGGCGAATGTAAATTACGAGATGACGGCAATTTTCACGAGGGACGGATTTCTCCTAGACACAGCGCCCGCGTCAGGCAGGGATTATTATTTCGATCAGGCCCTGCTCGACGACTTCGCCGGCGACAAGTACAAAGCCATGTACGATCTCGGGTTCGCGGCGAAAAAGGACAAGCTGCCTCCGACTCTCGCGTACCTGCAATACATATCGCGGGAGTTTTCCGAAGCGCTTTCACGCGACAGCGATATCGAAATCACGAGGAAACCGTCCAAACTCACTGATGAGAAAAAATTCGCCATACTGCGCGCTATGCCCTACGGGGTCGGAATCGAGTTCATAGACGAGCGCTGGGTCGAGGCTATATGGAACAACTTAGGCGATGTATTCGCTAAAGAGATAAAAAGCTGCGCCGGCGCGGTCGGCGACTATCTGAAAAGTAAAAATTCCGAGATAAATGTGGTCGGCCGCGTGTTCTTTCACCTCGTCGAAAGCAAACGCGACGACGCCCCCTTTGCTTTTTTGTCCACGTACAGCACGGGCAGCGAAGAAAAAGTAAACCACCTTCCCCTCAAAAACGCCCTCATGGAATACAAGGAGGATCAGGACAAGCTGCTTGCCTTGCTCGCGACCGTCAGCCGCGCTGTGGACAAGAGCGCGTTGATCTCAGAGCTCGTTGAAAGCGGTGAACTCTTCTCGCCGCTCAAGTTCGGCACAGGCGAAGCCTATACGTTCTTGAAGGAAGTCCCGATATACGAGGAATGCGGGATCATCTGCCGCATCCCGGACTGGTGGAGGAGAAAAGGCCGCGTCTGTGTCTCGGTCTCGATCGGAAATACCGCGCCCTCTATGGTCGGCATGGAGGCCCTCCTCTCGTTTGACCCGGAAATTTATTTAAGCGGACTAAAAATGTCAAAAGAGGAGATCGAGTCCCTGCTGCTGGAGACGGGCGGGCTGTCGCTCATTAAAGGCAAGTGGGTGGAAGTCGATCACGACAAGCTCAAAGCGGCGCTCGAAGCCTTTGACAAGGCCGCTTCCACGGGACATGTCACCTTTGCCGAAGCGATGCGGATGCAGCTCGACGCGGACGGAGGAAAATCGGACGACGAAGCCGCCCCTATCGAAATTACAAACGGCGAATGGTTGAACGCCGTGAGGGGCCGGCTGACCGATCCGGTCAAAATAGGCGGCATATCCCCTGGGGACAATTTCCGCGCCGTGCTGCGCCGCTATCAGCAGATCGGGCTCAACTGGCTCGGACAGATGAAATCGCTCGGATTCGGCTCACTCTTAGCCGACGATATGGGTCTCGGCAAAACCGTCCAAATTTTGGCCCTGCTGGAATATATCCGACTGCACAACGGCGCCAAAACACTGCTCGTCATCCCCGCTTCCCTGCTCTGCAACTGGCGAAACGAGGCGGATAAGTTCGCCCCAAAGCTCAAGTACTCCATAATTCACACGGGCAGCAAGGAATTCGACATAGACGACGCGGACCTCTTCATCACGACATACGGCATGGCCGCCCGCTTGGACGCGCTGAAGGATACGGAGTGGGACATGATCGTTCTGGACGAGGCTCAGGCTATTAAAAATTCCGGCACGAAGCAGACCAAAGCCATAAAATCCCTCAAATCGTCACATAAAATAGCTATGACGGGTACGCCGATCGAAAACAGGCTCTCCGACCTGTGGTCAATTTTCGACTTTCTCAACAAGGGACTTCTAGGCAGTTCAAAAGAGTTCGACAATTTCACGAAGGGCTTGAAGGACGACATAAGGGGATATTCGAGGCTTCGTGACATAGTGAACCCCTTTATATTGCGCAGGTTGAAAACGGACAAAGCTGTAATCTCCGACCTTCCTGACAAGGTAGAGGTGAAAGCGTTCACGGAGCTCACGAAAAAACAGGCAGTCCTGTACGGCGCGCTGGTGAAAGATATCGAGAAGGCTTTGGCCGGTTTTGCCGATACATCCGGGATAGCCCGCAAGGGCCTTGTACTGGCGAGCATAATGAAGTTCAAACAGATATGCAATCATCCGGACCAGTACCTGGGACAAAGTTCGTTCGACGCCTCCCACAGCGGCAAATTCGAAAAGCTCGCCGAAATATGCGAGACCGTAGCCCAAAAGAGGGAGAGGGCGCTCGTCTTCACCCAGTTTAAGGAGATGACTCAGCCGATCGCCGATTACCTGGAGACCGTGTTCAGGCGGAAAGGGCTCGTCCTGCACGGAGGCACGCCGGTAAAAAAACGCGGCGAACTCGTCGAGCGATTCAACGGCGAGGAGTACACGCCGTTTATGGTGTTGTCCCTCAAGGCCGGCGGAACGGGTCTGAACCTCACGTCGGCAAACCACGTCATCCACTTCGACCGCTGGTGGAATCCGGCCGTTGAAAACCAGGCGACGGACAGGGCGTTTCGCATAGGCCAGAAAAAGAACGTTATCGTGCATAAATTCATCACATTGGGCACGATCGAGGAAAAAATCGACGCGATGCTGGAGGAAAAGCAAAAGATGGCGGGCGACGTGATAGCGTCTGGCGCGGAGACCTGGATCACGGAGATGGACGACGCCGAGCTCTTGAATCTCTTCAAATTGGAGGCTTAGGGATGATGTGGGGTTATTATTATAATTATAAACCTGTCTCCCAGAGAAAAGCGGAGGCGCAAAAGCAGCTCGAAAAAATGCGGAAGAAAAACCCGAACATCGCCCCGGTAATCGTGGAGGGCAGGAAAATAGCCAAAACATGGTGGGGAGAGGCATGGAACAAAAACCTCGAGAGTTACGCCGATTACTCTAACCGCATAGGGCGCGGGAGAGCCTACGTCAAAAACGGCATGGTGCTGGATCTCCAGATCGCAAAGGGAGAGATAAACGCGTTCGTGCAGGGCTCCCGAAAAAAACCCTACGAGGTATTGATAAAAATCGCCGGGCTGCCCGACGCCAGATGGGGCGCTATCGTTGACCAGATAAGCCGCGGAATCGGAAGCGTGGAGGAACTTATCGGCGGAAAATTTCCCAAAGAACTGGAGCGGGTATTTTTGCAGCAGGAGAAAGGCCTGTTCCCGTCGCCGAAGGAGATAAGTTTCGCCTGCTCCTGCCCTGACTGGGCCTATATGTGCAAGCACGTGTCGGCTGCCCTTTACGGCATAGGCGCGCGCCTGGATCAGGATCCGCTTTTGTTTTTCACGATGCGCGACATCGATTTTTCTTCCCTCATCAAGAAATCCGTGGACGAAAAGTTGGGAAATATGCTTAAAAACGCCGGCAAAAAGTCAACCCGCATAATTGACGACGCCGACATCGGCGCGCTGTTCGGAGTGTAGAGTAAAACAGGATATGCGCCACTAAAGGATCGCGGAAAAAGAACCGACAATGTTAGCAACAAGACGTTGTAGGAGACGTTTATAGATTTAGGGAACCCCCTTAGTCGTGGAGGGGGTTCCCTATGTATGTGCGCTTGGCATGGACACGAGCCTTCATTTTCGAGCTGTCTTATCAGCGGCGCTTCCGGAGAACAAAAAACTTGAATAATCGATTTGGATATGATACATTTCGTGTGGCTACTAAAAAAACATAACATTTGGAGGGTGTGCCGATATGTTGTGGTCTAAGTCGCTCGAGACTGGCATCGCAAAGATTGACGAACAGCACAAGGAGCTGTTCAAGCGTGTCGACGCGTTGATGGATGCGGGAAATAAAGAAAGGTTCAAGGAGACTATAGATTTTTTGGGAGAGTATATAATCGTTCATTTCAACGACGAACAGAAAATGCACGCCGACTCGAAATACCCGAAGGCAGCGATTCACAAAAAGTATCATGACGGATATGTCGGCGAATTTCGCAAACTCAGGGAACAATTCTTGAAAGAGGGGCATACCCTTGCAATGTCACAGGCGATAAACAAAAACGTGATCGGCTGGCTTAAAGATCACATACTGATTCACGACAAGGAATTCGCGGTCTTTTACAAGGGCAAATAAAGGAAAGGCCGATTAATGAGCCCAAACGGCATTTTACCGTTTTGGAAAGTTTGAGGCCTAAAGGGTTTAAATTTTCACCCTTTAGGCCCCTCGTAATAAATTGGTCTTTCCTAAAAACGCGCTTTCCCTCTCTGACACGTTTTTCCAAAATTCGAGGTTATTTCCGAGTTAATACCATTCCCTTTTTCTCGTTCAAGAGCAATAATATAATTAATATATGCCATAAGGGGGAAATACGTGTATGCCTCATGTAAAACTGATTGCCACCGATCTTGACGGAACGCTGCTCGACAGCACCGGTAAGATTCCGGAGCGCAATTTGAGAACCTTGCGGGAAGCTATGGCCAAGGGCATAGCCACAACAATATGCACAGGGCGAATGTTCGTTTCGGCCAGGCGCTTCGCCGAACAGATCGGGATAAAGATCCCGCTGATCTGCTACAACGGCGCGATGCTCAGGCGGCCTGACGGAGAGTTGATATGGCATCTGACGCTCGGCGTGGAGTTGGCGAGAAAGGTCTTGGACGTATGTTTGAAGCGCAAAGTTCACATCCAATCTTACGTTGATGACGAACTGTACGTTCGAGACGCGGACGCCGAGGTCTTTCAGGAATACAAGAGACACTTCGGGGTGACGGGCAAAGTTATCGGAGACGATATTTTCAACCCGCCTGTCAACCCGACGAAGCTGCTGGCCATGACGGAGGACGAGGAAACGGCTCTGTCCATAATGAAGGAGATGAAGGATGTGTTCGGGGACGACCTCTACGTCACCCGATCGAACGCTAACTTTGTGGAGATGATGAACCCAAGCGTAAACAAGGCCAACGGACTCCGAAAACTTGCGGAGGAGATAGGCGTCGATATGGCGGACGTGCTGGCGATAGGCGACGGCGAGAACGACGTGGAGATGATAAAATCGGCGGGCGTCGGCGTCGCGATGGGGAACGGAGCGGAGAGGATCAGGGCGGCCGCTGACTATACAGCCCCCACGAACGATGAGGACGGGGTCGCGTGGGCGGTCGAGCGCTGCGCACTGGAGAGCTGACCGTGCCGCTCAGCCGGGAGCGCGGATAGACCGTGAAAAAAAAGCCGCTGCCGCTTCGAGTCCTCTTTTTAGCGGAACTCTTTCTGTTATGCGCCGCGGGCTTTGTCGGTGTCGGGCACGCCGCTTTCCAGCCGGGCCAAACTTTTAACGGGCTTGACGGGGAGGGAGCGGTAATCGTCTCCGCGGACGAGACGCGTGAAACCTCCCTCTTTCTGGAGGACGAGCGCGGCGGCATCTCTGTTTATATCGCGGCGGCGTGTGACGATCCGGCGCTCGAGGCCGCCATCAGGGTAATAGCTCAGGACAGACTCCGAACGCTGGATCACGTCACGGTCGTCGAGTCGATGGATGAGGCGGCGGTACTGCTCTCCTTCTTCGCGTTCAGGACGCGCGTCGAAGAAAAGGATCAGATCGTCTACTCGTTTGCCTACGGCGCTCCCGACACGGAGTTCGTGGACGGCGCGCCGGTTTCCCTGCCGAGGTATATCTACCACGATGCTGCCCTTACGAGGCCGGACGAGCTCGCTTCCTCCATAAACGGAAACATCGCCGCGGCAGACGCGGACTTCATCCGGCGCCTTCGCTGAAACGCCTCTCATCAGATATTATGACTATCCAATTGTCTCAGGAAAGAGATGACGGACCGGCGAACGAACGCAGCGAATCGGCGGCCGGCATGGATGTCGGCCGAGCGAATCAGCTCAGGACAGAGGTGTATGAGCGGTCCGATTCGCGGAGTGAGTCGCCGGTCCGTCATCTCGGGTTCGTCATTATGAGACAATTTGATAGTCATATCAGATATTGTATAGTCATATATTTGTTTCAGCGAGAGCCAACATCATTAAGGGCGCGGCTGTTTTGTGATACTGCGTCACATCACAAAAAACAACCGCGCCCTGGCGGAACGCCGGGTAAAACCTTACGTAATATTCGGCTCCATTATGAGCTCACCGCGCGCGAAGCGCCGATAATCGAGTACGCTCAAATCTATATCGGGGGTATTACGGGTCAGCTGCTGAGCCAAGACCTTTCCCGCGATGGGCGCGAGCATGAACCCGTGCCCGGAATACCCGGTGGAGTGATAGAAATTCTTGACATCCGTCTCACCTATTATCGGGGATCCGTCCGGAGTCATATCGTAGAGCCCCGCCCAATGCCGCACAACCCTTATCTCCTTCGTCGCAGGCAGGAGCTTGTTCAAGACGCGGCTCATCTCCGTTATAAACTGCCATGTGGTTCTATTCTGAAAGTCCTGCGGATGCCCGGCCGGGCTCATCCCGCAGATAATGGAACCGTGAGGCCGCTGCTGAATGTAGTAGTTGCCGGAGAAGCTCATCAGCATCGGTGGGCATACGCCGTCCTCAATCGGCTCGGTGACCATTATCTCGTGGCGCTCGCCCCAGTTGGGGAGATCGACGCCCGCGAATTTAGCGATTATCTGAGAGTAAGCGCCGGAGCAGTTTATGACCACATCGGCGTCCACATGCCCCCTCGACGTGTCCACCCCGGTGACCTTGTCCCCCCGGACGGTGATGCCGGTACACTCCGTATTCCTGTAATACGCGACGCCAAGCTTCTTCGCCGCCTCCAGGTACGCGAAGGTGGTCAGGAATGGATCGGCGTGACCGTCCCGCGCGTGATACGTAAAACCGACGGCATCGGAAGCGTCGAGCGCCGGACATATTTCCCTGGCCTCGGCAAGCGTTACGACCCTGCTCTCGATGCCAATGCTGTTCTGCAGAGCCATCCCTTTTTTGAGGTTCGCGAACTCATTTTCTGAGTACGCGACCAGAAGATAGCCGCCCTGGTTGAGGCCCACGGACATTCCGAATTTGTCTTCGAGCGTCTCGAAGATATCGAGAGCCGCTATCCCGAGCCGGCAATTCATCTCAGTTCCCCACTGAGCGCGAATCCCGGCCCCGCATCTGCCGGTGGAACCGCTGCAAACAGTTCCCTTTTCGAGGACGACTACGTCCTTTCTTCCAAACTCAGCCAGATAATACGCGGTCGATATTCCGACGATGCCCCCGCCTACGATTACGACGTCGGCCCGGTTTTTCCACTCTAAGCTTCCCATGCTTCCACACCTCCTTCCGATGCCAGCAAGCCCGTCTTTATGGGCTTGACGGGCGGTCTGACCGTTCCTGATTCGACCTGATCGATCGGAATGCCCGCTCTGCGGGACAGCTCCCGCAGTATTATTTCCTGACAGCCCCTGCCCTGACAGGGTCCCATGCCGACGCGAAGGACTTTCTTGAGCTCGTTGAACGTCTCACAGCCCCTGTCGATCCAAAGCCTGATCTCGTCCAAGGTGATCTCCTCGCACCTGCAAATGACCACTTCTGTGTCTGCTTTATCAGCTTTTTTAACGTCGCTCATCTCTGGTCACCTGTCTTTATCGCTCTGATGTCGTTCGCAAATTCCTTTGGCGCGGACACGTGAATGACATAGGTTTTATCGCGCTTCGGTTCTATTATCGCCTCGACCGTCCCGCGCGCCAGCTCCTCTCCCTGCCTGCCCAGGCAGATGACTGTCTCGCCCTTTGACGGCAGGGGCAGCATCTCGTAGGGGAGCTTATAGAGCGCTCTGTCCTCGCTGAAAGTGAGATCCACGACGAAGCAGGCGAGCCCGGGGCATACGGCAACGCAAATCGCGCAGCCTGTGCATTTTGTGTAGTCGATCCGTGGGGTGTCGTTGATGTCGGAGAAGGGGAGGATGGAACCTACGGGACAGCTTGTGGCGCACGGGTTGCACGGGATACGCTGAGGACACTCAACCACCGCGAGCCCGGCCCTCTTGGACTCCCACAGTTCCTTTGGAGGTCGGATCGCTCCGGGACGCTCGTCCGTCAGCACGCCGCTGTTAAAAAGGGATTCTTCTTTTCCACTCATTGCGTCACACCTCCCACTCGCCGCGTGACACCTTGCCGATGCCGGTGCGAATCTTTTCCCCGACCTCGCCTGCCCTCAGGTGATCGAGGCGGGTCCAGTATTCATCCAATTTTTCCGTCTTTACGGGGAAGCCCAAGCTCTCCGCCGCGCACAGTCCGGCGATGCGCCCTTCCACCATCGCGGCGCTCGCTTCCTCTATGCCCGTCGCGTCGCCTGCGGACCAAAAATCCGGGTTTGACGTCCTCATCGTCCGGTCCCGCTCCACGACGGAGCCGCAGAGTTCCGGCACATATCTCATCTTGCATCCCGCCTGGGCAAGTATCTCTGTGGTGGGAGAGAGCCCTACCGCAAGGCAGATTACGTCGCAATCGATGTTCTGTTCCTTTCCGGTGGGAGCGAACTTATCGTCGAGTTCCATTATCACGGCGCCCTCTACGACCCTTTCACCCAGCGCCTCCTTTATGGAGTGGCGGAGCAGGATCGGGACGCCGAGCCTGCGAATCTTTGCCGCGTGGACCCAGTATCCGCCGATCTTAGGCATCGCCTCTACGACAGCCGCGACCTCGACGCCGGCCTGCATCAGCTGGTAGCTGACGATCAGGCCTATGTTGCCGGCGCCCACCATGAGCACGCGCCTGCCTGGGGTCACGCCGTAGACGTTCATCAGCGTCTGAATGGCGCCGGCCCCATAAACGCCCGGGATGTCGTTGTTCGGGAACGGGATTAGCCGCTCCGACGCGCCTGTGGCCACTATCGCCTTCTTGGCCTTGATGCGCGTGTAGGACTCCTCCCCGCACATGGCGGTGAACGTCTGATCCTCGCTGTAGTAGCCAGTAATCGTCGTGTTGGTGAGAACCTTGACGTTTCGCGCGTTCTCCTTGATCTCGTCCAGAAGGATGCCCGCGATTTTGTAGCCCCTTGTTCCGGCATACTCATCCTTGCTTCCGAAGAATTTGTGCGTCTGTTTGACGAGCTGTCCGCCGAGCTGGAGGTCAGTCTCTGCGATCAGTACCTTCGATCCGTACGAAGCGGCCTCAGACGCCGCGGACAATCCTGCCGCGCCGCCTCCGACAATCAGAATATCAGCCGAGTAATCTGTCATCTTACCCGCGCCTCACTCTGCTGGAACGGGAACGATCCGGGCCCGCCCCCTGCCATGCTGCGTCCGGACCTCCATCCCGGCCGCCAAGGGCGTGACGCAGGTTCTCACGTTCGGTACCCCGTCGACAACCATAAAACAGCTGCTGCACTTCCCGATGGCGCAGAAAAAACCTCTTGGGCGGTTCATGTTCGGGGTCTCTCGGTAGACTCTGACGCCGTTTGCGTGAAGGGCGGCCGCTATCGGAGCGCCGCCGAACCCCTCCATAGTGACGCCGTCGAATGTAAACTCGACCTTCTCGCCCCTCCTGAAATTGGACGATTCAAGCACCGGGTGTTCCTCAATAAGATCCATCGACGATTCCTCCTCCTTCCAAGTCAGCCTCTTTCTATTTCCCTGATGTAGCCGTAAATGGTAAACTTGCTGTTGCCCATCTCTCTCGCGATATACTCTACAGCCCCCTTCATAAGGAAAAAACCGCTTTCGATGAGGTTCTTTATGACAGTTTTTTTCTGCGGCTTCGACAGTTCTGAAATTGGTTTGTCGAATAGCCCCTTCATCTCCTGAAATGTATTATTGAATACGTCCTCTATCTCCCGGCCGAAAAATTCGTTGATCGGTTCCATATCGGCGGACCAGTCCGATGGAAAGAGTTCTTCCAAGAGTTCTCTGGCGGCCGCGGCCTTAGCGGTGTCAAAATGCAGGCAGAGGAGCCCTATTATCTCGCCGATGCCGTCACGAATGGCTATCACCCCGCACTTGATGAGCTTTCCGTTGTTTGTTTTTGCGGTGTACGTGTGAACGTACCGTGATTTGCGGAACACATCCGAGCTGATGAGTTGGAGTCCGTAAACCGACATGGGTGAGCCCAGCGATCTGCCGGTTACATGACCGTTCGCGCAGGCGACGATGGAGCGTTCCGGGCAGCTGGTGTCGTGAAGCAGTACCTCGCAGTCACTCCCAAGGATTTTTGCCAGCCCTTCCACCATCTGAACGAAAGGACGAAGTTTAGGACTAATGTCGTTGCACTCAGCGGAAATCATTCAGCCTATCCCCCAAACCTATTCAACTGTGCTCTGTCTGCTCGATGCGATAATCCTAATTTTTACACAAAAAATTGTCAATAGGCAAACGTGGAAATTATAATACAAAGAATGAATAGAGTGAGAAGATGGGATAATTAATAAAAATAATTTTAGTATGCTGCGTTAAGCAATAATAAATAACAAGATTTACGTGTTTTACTTCCATTTCAGCATAGTCAGGGAACGACAATTTTTTGTATAATCATCTATTCGGTTTTTTGTTTGACAGTTGCGTTCAGCAGCGATAGGTCGGGGTTGCTATCGAGCAGCTCTATGACGTCTTTCAGGCGAAAATCTTGGTTTATCGGGTAAAGCCGTTCTATTACGGCCCTGATCAGCTCGAAATCTTCCGGCGTGTCGACGGTCAGCCTATATCCCGACAGGTCTCTTTCGGCTGGCAGCCATACGGCTCTGTAGCGCTCCAGCCTATTGTATATAAAAAGCGTCACGTGTTCCCTTTCGCTCGGAGAAACAGCCTCGCGGCAAGCCTCGGCGAGCGCCCTCATGGAGAAAGCCTCCGTGTCCGTCCCTCTGGGGAACGGGCGCGGCGTCTCCTTTACGTCGACCGCGCAGTAGTCCAGATTGTCTTTATTATCGAGATAGTGTCTTACGGCGCGTTCGGAGATATCGGGATCGATCAGCGGGCAATCCGCCGTGAAGCGGACGACGGCGTCCGCGCCATATCCCGCCGCCGTTTCGTAAAAACGCGAGAGGACATCCATCTCCGAACCGCGAAAGAACGGCTGGCCCAGCGTCTCGCAAAAATCGGCCACCGGATCGTCAGAAGCGTTCATAGTCGTCGCCACGACTATCCGGTCGAGCGATTTTATCTTGCGCACGCGCTCCAGCTCGTATTGTAACAGCGGCTTCCCCAGCACCTCCATCAGTATCTTCCCGGGGAGCCTGGTCGACGTCATTCTGGCCTGAATAATGCCTATAGTTCTCATAATAATATCCCCGGCTATCCCAAAAGAAAGTACGGGTCGCGGGACAGTTTCGCGATTACGCCGTCGCAACATCTTCTGGCGTCTATCATGCCTATTTGTCCTCCGGCAATTTGCGCGAACGAAGCCATTATTCGGATCGATTCCCACAGGGATCACCGCGCCCTATACAAACTCGCCGCAGAGTGATTTCAACTCATCCGGCGATAGAAACCAGGGGTTTGTGCCGGAGTTATACTCGAAGCCATGTTCTACGCGCTCTCCTCTCTCACCCAGAGCGTTCTCGAAATAGTCCGTCTCCCCGCGGAAGCTCACGGACGGTTCTATCACATAATGGTCGCCAAACTCCAGGGTCATGTGCGATCCGTCAGCGGGACACATTACCTCGTGCAGTTTCTCCCCGGGGCGTATTCCGATTATTTCGAAGGGCAGATCGGGGGCAACGGCCCTCGCGATGTCGGTCACTTTGGCTGACGGGATTTTTGGCACGAATATCTCGCCGCCCTTCATGCGTGAAAAAGCCCTCATCACGAAATCCACGCCGCGATCGAGCGTGATCCAGAACCTTGTCATCCTCTCGTCCGTAATAGGCAGGGTTTTCCTGCCCTCCCTCACGAACTTTTTAAAGAGCGGTACTACCGAACCGCGTGAGCCGATCACGTTGCCGTAGCGCACTACGGAAAAGAATAATTCCCTTTTGCCGACTATGTTGTTGGCGGCGACAAAGAGCTTGTCGCTGCAGAGCTTTGTGGCTCCGTAAAGATTCACCGGGTTGGCGGCCTTGTCCGTGGAGAGCGCTATCACGCGGCTCACCCCGTTCGCGCGCGCGGCGTCTATAACGTTCTGAGCGCCCAGGACGTTCGTCTTTATGCACTCCATCGGGTTATATTCGGCCGCCGGTACCTGCTTCAACGCCGCGGCGTGGACGACGTAATCCACGTCCGCCATCGCGGTAGAGAGCCGGTGCAGGTCGCGCACGTCCCCCAAAAAAAACCTCATGCACTTTTGATCGAAAATTTTCTGCTGCTGCATCTCGAACTGTTTGAGTTCGTCGCGGGAGTAGACTATCACCCTTCTCGGGCTGTACTTCTCAATGAGTTCCCTCGCGAAAACCCTGCCAAAAGAGCCCGTCCCGCCCGTTATCAGTATAGATTTGTCATCGAACAAGACATCATCCCCTATATCAAGAAAAGACTGATTTATTGTTAGAGGCCCAAAGGTGAAGATTTAAACCTTTGCGGCGTCCGGGCTTATTAAAACTGCGCAGAGGGACGACTGTACGCCCCTCCGCGCTTGCCAAGCTATTTTGACGCTGTAAATAAAACTTATCCTCTCAAGAGCGCGAGCACGTTCTGCGGCAGTTGGTTTGCCTGCGCCAGCATCGAGTTGCCGGCCTGGGAGAGGATGTTGAGTTTCGTAAACTCCATCATCTCCTTCGCCATGTCCGCGTCGCGGATGCGGCTCTCGGCGGCGGTCGTGTTCGTCGCGGCGGTCGTCAGGTTGTTGATCGTGTGCTCCAGTCTGTTCTGATAGGCGCCAAGCTTGCCGCGCTGCCTGGAAACGAGGCCTATCGCGTTGTCTATCTTGCCTATCGCCTTCGCAGCAGATTCCCTGTCCGTCAAGATGACGTTGCTCACGCCGAGCGACAACGCGCTCATGTTGCCGATGTCGACGCCCATGTCCTCGCTGTCGTTCGCCCCGATCTGGAAGATCGTCGTGTTGTCGGAGAGGTGGACGATCGTCTCGTAAATGCCCGATATGCTCGTGAGGGCGAAGTTCCGCGTCGTATCGTTAAACGTCGCCTTAATATCCGCCAATGGGTCGAAGCGAACGTCGACATTGGGCGCCACTATACCGTACAGCGTATTGCCGCTGATCTTGATGTTCGAGGCTACGGTCGCGTTCGTATGGGCATCGTAGACCGCCACGCGGAACTGGCTCTCCTTCGACTCCTGAATGACGTTCAGCGAAAACGTCCGGATTATCTCCTCGTCGCCGGAGAACGACAGCTCCCCGTCCGTGCCCGGTATGATGCTGCGGATCACAAACGTGCCGGCGACGGACTCGGCGGTGTTAGGAAATATCTTTCCGGGCACGTCCTCGACGAACGAGACGAAATTGCCGCTGTCCTTCGGCGAATACTTCCCCTGGCCCAAGCCGAACGCTATGGCGTCGTTCAGCTTCTCCCTAACGTCTTCCAGCGTGTCCGTCGAGTAGAGCGTTACGCTCGTCTTCGTCCCGTCCCCCTGCACTATCTGGATCGTCTGCGGGCTTTCCAGCAGGAATTTGCCGTTGGCGTTCCAGTACTTGTCGAGATCGCGGAGCTGCACGTCGCCTTTCGCAACTTGCCCGACGTAAGACGCCTCGAAGCTCACGCCGGTCCTGGCATTAGTAAAATCAGCGTCGGCGAATTTATCATTGAGAGTCAGGACTACATCTCCCTCGTAAACAGTGCCGTTATCCGTGTTCAGGTAGAAAGAACGCAGGTGAACATCTTTATTACCTATTTCCGCCTGCTCAAACGCATACTTAACCTCGAACCCTGTATTTACCCCTGCATCCCACTTTTCCGGCCAATCCTTGTTCAGCTTACCATCCACTGTCAGCAGGATGTCAGCGCTGCTTGTCGAATCTTCTTCTGTATATCTCAACACTGCCTTGTCCCCAATAGTGAATTTTTTAATGTCATCGGGAACGGCAAGATCCAGCTTTATTCCTCCATCAGTGATTCCATCTTTTACATTTAGCCCTATGCCAGTTGGAACCGCCGCTGCACCCGTCGAAAAACCATTTGTAGTAACGACGAAGCTTTCCTCGCTGTAGACGTTCATGGTGCCATCTGCCCCTATCGCGAAAGTCTTGGCGCGAAAGGTGACGCTCTCGGAACCGCTCGTTGTGTTGACGTTCGCAACTTCCAACAAGATGTTCAGGTTTTCCCCTGCCTTTGTCCCTATGAAGTCGCCTACGGTTATATCAAGAAGTGTCTCCATATCACTTCCTGATGCCATGTAATTATTTAGAACTACAAATTCCTGATCAATTGTTGCTGGTTCCTCGGCCTGAACATTGTAGTCCCCAGGCGGGAGGCCGTCTACTCGCACGGCCTCGAAGCCGTCCAATTTGTTGAGGGATACGTTCATTATCACGTTTTTGTGTTTGATCTTGAAGATATCGCTCTTCTGTACCTGCGACTGCCCTGGGATCGCGTCGACGGTGATCTTGAAGTTGCCCTCCGCGGCCGCCTTCTGGCCGAACTGATCCGTCGTCCGGAGACCGCCGTTCACTATGACCTTCGTCGCGAGCTTGTCAGAAGACCAGAGCGCGCCGCCGGTGCCGTCCAGGAGCTGTTTTTTGTTGAACTGCGTCGTAGTCGAGATGCGGTCGATCTCCTCCTTGAGCTGATCAACCTCTGCCTGGATATAGCTGCGGTCCTCCTGAGTGAGCGTGTCGTTTGCCGACTGCACAGCAAGCTCCCTCATACGCTGGAGCATGGAGTGCGTCTCACTCAGCGCCCCCTCCGCCGTCTGGATCATCGAGATGCCGTCCTGCGCGTTGCTCGTCGCCTGATTCAAACCGTTGATCTGCGCCCTCATCTTCTCGGAGATGGCAAGCCCCGCCGCGTCGTCAGCGGCGCTGTTGATGCGAAGACCTGTCGAAAGCCTCTCTATTGACTTCGACAGCGAGTTATTTGTCTTTGTAAGCGCGTTGTAGCTCTGTAAAGCGGGTACGTTGTGCAGAATACGCATGTGTAAAACCTCCCTGTAATTTTCATCCGCCCGATGCCCGGCATCGCGAGCGGATAAATCATTAGTCAGGCAAGCCACACCAAAACACACATGCATCCGTGCACCATCGTGTCCTGACGCGAGCTGTACCATATTCCGTCAAGAACATTATCGTCCGCGAAACGCCGCGCCTTAATAGCAAAAGGCAATAATTTTGTGTTTTTCCCCGGAATGTCGTAGGGGCGCGCATCGCGCGCCCGTCATCATCCCCGCCAATATCGGCGGATATGTCGTGAATTTCCGTAGGGGACGCCGCCCTCGGCGTCCCGCTGTTTTCTCACCATCCTCGCGTCCTGCCGTTTTCCCACCGCCCTCGGCGTCCTGCCCTTTTTTCCACCGCCCTCGGCGTCCCGATCATTACGTGAATCCCAGCGTATATCTTGGCAAATTCGTCATCATGCCAAACCATATCCATTTGTTTCGGCGTGTCGCGGCGGGATGGAA
>JAISYM010000106.1 GCA_031269875.1 Synergistaceae bacterium | reverse complement strand
CCAAATAAGCCATAAACCACCGGTTGCTACGACCAAAATACAATCGATAATAAATGAACCGCACCCATAATTTCTCATTATTTAAGATGGCATTCCTTTCGTAGTAAGAAAATATAAATAGAATTATCGCGATGTGCCCCAACCTCTTTTTTGAGCCAGACTTCCGCCGAGACGTTTCCGGTATTGAGGATCGGTTTTGAAGGATAAGACGACGAGGCGCTCGAAAGCAGCGCCTTATCGTCTAAAAGCCGCCGTAAAGCCTCGCGGTTCCGTCAAAACCCTGTTGGCTGATTTGTTCAAACCTCCCGAAACTCGAAATTTAATCTACCCGATGTCTCAGTCAAAACTCGCCCCCGCCTTTAACCGTTTTTGAGTCGACTCAATTCTGCCTCGATGTCCGCGTCAGCCGCCCCATACTTCTTGGCGAGCGAATCCGCCTTGCTCAGCGCCGGGGCGTTCAGTTCCGACTTCGCCTGCGCTTCATCCAGCATCCGGTTCGCTTTTTCTTGCATGTCGATGAATTTATCGCCGACAGACGAGGCCCTGCTCAGTGGGTCGCCGAGCTTATTCAGCCTCTCGGTCGTTTTCGCTACCGCCATCGTGGACTTGATCTGCGCCTTGCGCCCTTCAAGGGTCTGGATATCCTCGACGAGTTTATCGTGCATGTTCCTTATGTGCGAGGCGTTCTCCACGGCAATTTTTTTGTTGTCTTCGAGTGTCACGCGCTTTTCTTCCATCTCCATGTATTTCTTGATGAAAACCCTCGCGTCCCCGTCATTCCCGGCGTCCGCCGCTTTCTTCGCAAGATTCCGGAATTTCTTGATTTCCTCCTCGTTCTCGTCATACTGCCGCGAACACCGCTTTTCCACCGCCATTACGCCGGCGGTTTCCTGTTTGACCTCGATGAGGTTCTCCTTCAAATCGATCAGGTATTGGTCAATCATTTTCGCCGGGTCCTCGCATTTGTCGAGCAGCGCGTTGATGTTTGCCCTCATGATGGTGCTGAACCTTTCCAATATACTCATCTTTTTCTCTCCTTTACGCTATGATTTTTTGTGCAGCCGTCCCGGTCACCCGGTATTCTACTTGTCTTGATATTTCTCCGCCCTCCGTGCGGCTTCGTCCCCGCCCATCTTGCTTACATCGGCGTTCAGGATATCGATATCCTGCTGGCGCTTCAAACGCAGGTGCCGCAAAAGCATCGCAGTTATCCCGCACAGGATAAGGAGGACAATCAGCCCAATCGCCAGAATCGGGTGAGCCGACATCCACAATATCAGCATCATCAGCACACAAAACCCAAACATACCCCCAAGCGCTATAAAGGTTTTTCGATCATTAGCGTCTTCAGATCTCTTTTCTTCTCTCTTTTCTTCATCGCTGTTAAATCCGCAAACAACGCAAATGTGATCACCAGTATCTGGATCCCTCTTATATTTGTGTGCAATTCTTCCAGGTTTGCCGCATATAGCGCATTGTTGAGCACATTCTTCAGGTACGTTGACCATACGATGATGTTCGTCACGGACAGTCCCACACTTTTCACATGTGCAACCGTTCCATTTGTGGCCAAACATACACCCTAATCCCCCATTTTTACGCACCGTAGAACCGACAGCCGTAACAGCCACTCCGAATAAGAATTTCCCGATTATTCCCATGTTTTTATATCTCCTATAGAAGGTTATTTTTAGGGAAACGCTGATTAATTCGCCTCACACGGGTTGAGCAAGTACCTCCCCGTCAAAGCCGTGGCTCTACCATTTGTTAATTACCGAAGGTTAATAGATCGCGCGAGTGCTCTTTGCGAGGCGGCCATCGCACCGTCGAGCTGAAACGAACTCATGACGATGGTGATATATCCTCGTGGCAAGTGTCTTTGCGCTTGCCAGAACGTCGTTACGCCGCGATCGTTTTTATAATTTTCACGCCATGACGCGCTCGAAGACGTACGTTTCATGGGATCCTCCCCAAGTTGGTCGCTCAAGGCATCGACAAAGCTGTTGAACGATGAGGTTGATCCTCTCTCATAGAACATCACCTGCATCGGATTGAAAGGCAAACTGGTGTTGACGAACAAGACATCATCAGGTGCTCTTACACTTCCTTCCCATCCGTCTGGCAAATCTACGACGAACATGCCAAAAACTTTAGTACCAGCCGAGACCTCGACCGACACCGAGGCTATAATGCACAACACTATTGCCGCAAAAACCAGAACACGCACAAATTGCTTCATTTTCCATTCCTCCGTAAAAGTTTTTACGTCTTACTATCGCTGCTATGCCTTGCTTTGTCTTTTCTCTGAAGAGAGGCAGCCAATAGATTTTTTGCATTGCTCTTCGTTTTTTTTGAATTAAGCCATGTATTAAATAAAAGCTTTAACGCAGTGTGGCTACCTGTATTTAATCGAAATTAGGTCGAGCATAAGATATGTGTGAGAATCTTTGTAATTGCCTACCTTGGCAATAATGCGAACATTCCTTCGGTTTAGCAATTGTGGGAACGAAACATTTGAAACGTTTTCCACTCTGCACTTCGGACCTGCAAAGTACGTTTCAAAATTATCAATATCCCCTGCCCAAATCATAGTGGTAAATAGTGTCTTGCCTGATGAGAAATTCGCCCAATCCCAACAATATCCATCAAATTCGATTTTCTTGCCGTGATATTTTTGAGCAAATTCTTTTACGAATGGATCGTCCTCGCTGCTTACCTTCAATAGTGTGGCAAGGTCTTTGCAGTTTTTAACTGTCAACACCTCAGGTTCAGCCGCCGAAATCTCGACCGGCGCTAGGGCTATAATGCACAACACCATTGCCGCAAAAACCAAGACCAAAACACGCACAAACGGCTTCATTTTTCATTCCTCCGTAAAAGTTTTTATTTCTAGCTAACTTAAAGCCATATAATTAATTCCTATGTTCAGGTGCGTTGTCTCTGTTTTGCCGAACGGAGAACCGTTCTTTGTCAAAAGGTGTACTTTTTGATAAAGTCTCACGTTCATGGATTTAAAATTTACAGGGTTGAAAATTTTGACTGATTATGATGTAATCTATTGGAAATTTGGTTCTTTGGCGTGTATATGCGCTGACGAATAAGCGGCTGTCAAAAGGTACACATTCTGACAGCCGCTTATTTATTTTCAGACAGCCGAAGTTCACGCAAGCGCCTGTAAAACGTGGATTCTTTCAAGCCTGTCTGCTTTAAAATTTCTTCGAACGAGAGCTTGCCGCGTCCCCATGCCCGGACAAGTTCGCGGAAATTTTCGGGGGGCTTTTTGACAGGACGGCCAAAATGGACGCCCCGCGCTTTTGCCGCGGCGATGCCTTCGCTCTGCCGCTTTCTGATGTTCTCGCGCTCGTTTTGCGCCACAAACGACAGGATTTGCAGCACGATGTCGGCTAGGAACGTGCCAACCAAATCCTTACCGTTTCGGGTATCGAGGAGCGGCATGTCGATTACGGCGATGTCCACGCCGCGCTCCTTGGTAAGGATTCGCCATTGGTTCTGAATCTCGTCGTAGTTCCTCCCAAGCCTGTCAATGCTTTTGATGTAAATCAGGTCGCCCGGTTTCAGCTTTTTCAGCAGGGCTTTATATTGGGGGCGCTCAAAATTCTTACCGCTCTGCTTATCCGTGTATATTTGCGTCTCGGGGATTTTTATCCCGCTCATCGCGTCAATCTGCCGATCGGTGTTCTGGTCCGCGCTTGACACGCGGACATAGCCGTAAATAGCCATTTCATCACTCCTTGCCCCTTCCCGGCGCTGTATTTGAGGAAACGCGTTAATTCGTCTAAACGACTTTTACCGTTTGGAAAGCCGGACGCCGCAAGGGTTTAAATCTTCACCCTTCAGGCATCAAACAATAAATCAGCTTTTCCTTGAACCTCGCGCTTCCTGCCATAGGCCATGTTTTTCATGTGGGCGTTTCTTTGTTGCTAAAATCATTTGATAAGGTATAATCATGGTTAAATATATGCCTTGGGGTTGATCTGAACACTAAGGAAGGAATAAAAAGGAGCTGTTTATTTGCACGGTAACAAAGGGACTCTGTTGGCAATATGTCTTGCGCTTTTAGTACTTTCTTTTTCCCTTGCAAGCCTCGCCTTTGCGGCTTCGATTGACATAACAAACGAGATGACCGGCAGTCATGTGGAAGCGCGGGGGACTGGCGCGTATTTTATTCCGGCGAAAGGTTTGTCGCCAAGCGACCGGTTCAGCGGTTTTGCCTCCGAGGGACGCAAGATCGAGGTCATCGCGGCTAACGTAAAATCTCCGTACAAAGAGATATCGGAAGCTTTTACGGAGTCAACGCTAAAGACTAGGGGACTTGAGCTAGGTTCAAAAGCGGAACTTTCGATAAACGGGGCAAACGCCACGCTCTTGAAAGCGCTGCATCGAGACGACGGCAAAAAGTGGGGAAAGTGGATACTGCTTCTCGATTCCGGACGCGAGACGCTCGTCGTAAACGGGGTTTTCGTGAGCGGAGACGCTGAAGCCGCAAAGGACGTAGAGATGATGCTCAAGAGCATTGTGGTCAAAAATGAGGCGGTCAGTCCCGATAACGCGGTGACGTCTGAAAGCGTACAGTCGGATGACCGGCTTGCCGGAAGCGTTTCTTCCGATGAAGGACTGGTGAAAGATGAAAGCACAGATAAGGCTGATTAGCCTCGTTTCACGCGTTTTAAGTAATGGCCGATTTATTGTCGGAGGCCAAAAGGGTGGGGATTTAAACCCTTGCGGCGTCACGTTTCCCGGAACGGCAAAACGTCGTTTAGGCTCATTGATCAGCATGTCCTTAATCATTTCCGCGGCACTCCTTGCGGTCGCATCTTCCAGTGTAGACGCTGGGTCAATGGTATACAAAAATAATCCGCTTACGGCGCAGCATGTCCTGGTTCCGGGCACGCACGTCGCCATAGTGCCTCCCAGCGGCGCTACGCTGTCATCCTCGTTCACGGGTTTTCTGAATGAGCCGCGCCGCGTAACGTGTGAAATAAGAGAAGTCCTCACCCCTTTCGCGAACATAGAGCCTTCTTTAACTCCTGAGAAATTAGAGGGGGAAGGGATTGCAGTACAGGACACAACTGACGTCAACCTGAACGGCAAACCGGCCAAGCTGATCGCTGGAACGTACTCCGGCGCCGATAGCGCGTCAACCGGAGTAGGGGAGGCTGGAGAAGGTATCGGAGTCGTGATGTTCGTCTTCGGGAACGATAGGTTGACCGTGTTTGTCAAGGGTTACTATCCGCTGTCCGACAAATCCGCGGCGGCCCAACTGCGCAACTCGATGCTGAGCGCCATATTGGAGCCGAAACAGAAGGAGAACCCGGCGGAGCCGTACACGATTTCGGCGGCAGGGACAGAATTTAAACTGGCGGATGAGGCTGGGGGGACAAAACGCTTCACGATTGGCGGTAAACCTTACGGATCAACCATTAGCGACGCCATTTTCATCAGTTCATTCTTCACTCAGGCCATAACGCGGGACGAGCAAGCAGGTTTCGCGGACAAATCAGCCGAACAATTCCTGTCGAAGTACGAGCATACTATATTGAGCAAGAGAAATATTCAGTACGGCGGTATTCCCGGGATCGAGATAATCGCCGACGTGAAAGGAAACGAGCGGCGGGACAGAACGGCAAGCGGCGGTACTGTGATGCGCCCCATTCCGGCAAGAGGCTATGTCGCGGTTCTGTTTGACCCGAACTCCGATTTGGTATATTCGTTCACCGGAATCGCGCTGCAGAACGCCGAAGGCTATCTGTCGCAGTTTATCAGGATAACTTCGACGTTTTCCCGGCCGCAGCCTAAATAAATTATTTTGAACCCCGCTCGAAAGGAGCAATGAGAATGTCAGAAACGAATGAAAGACAGCGTAGAAAATATAAATTCCACTGGAGCCTGATAGGGGACCTGGAGGAAGGGCGTCCAAATCTCGGTTTATCCACGAGGGTTGAAATATACAGGCTCATGCAATTTACGTTCCGGGATGTCATCGAGTCCCGGTTTGGCACGGAGGTCGCGGATCAGATATTTTACGAGGCCGGGCAGATCGCCGGCAAGGAGTTTTATGACAGATTCATCTCCGAAGCTAAAGATTTGGGTGAATTTGTCAAGCTCATGCAGGACAAAATGCGCGACTTTAACATCGGACTGCTTCGAGTGGAAGCGGCCAGCGACGACGCCAGCAACCTCGTTTTGAGCGTAGCGGAGGACTTGGACTGCTCCGGGCTCCCGGAACTCGATTACGAGGTGTGTAAGTATGACGAAGGTTTCATCTCCGGCGCGGTGGAATCCTTCACAGGTCAGCCTTATGACGTGAAGGAGATAGACTGCTGGTGCACCGGCGACAGGACGTGTCGCTTTACCGTCGATAAAGCCCTATAATAATATACAGGGAAGAACATGCCTCAAAACGGGGAAGTGCTCAACGTCAATCTAAATATGGGGCCTCCTGCTGCGGATGAAGACGAGTTAAGCGGGCTGTGCGCGGAGACGAAAGAGCTTCTCGATTTTATAAAGGGGGCTCTTACAGCTTCACGCTGCCCTGACCCAACAGGCCGTTTTTCGAGCGACGCCGCGTTTAACGAGGTGCTGGACTATATAAACATGATCCGCGACTCGCTCAGGAAGTTCTCGCAGGGCAATATCGAAATCAAGGTGACGCACAGAGGGTTTATCGCGGGCTGCATCAAGGAGCTGCAAGCTCACTTGCGCCATCTTACGTGGCACGCGGATCGAATGGCCGCCGGTGATTTCGCTCAGCATATCGATTTCATGGGCAACTTCGCGGAGTCGTTCAACCGAATGTCCAGGCAGTTCTTCGGAGCTTTGTCTTCGCTTAAGGATAGCGAAGCCAACCTTCTTGCCGCGACCCAGAACCTCCACATAAGCGAGGAGCGATGGAAACTCGCCGTAGCGTGCGCGCAGGACGGCATCCTCGATATAGACCTCAAAAACAAAAAGGCGTTTTTCTCCAGACGCCTCTGGGAGATTCTGCGTTTCTCCGAAAGCGACGACGAAGTTCTGTTCGAACCGGAAAAATGGGAGCAGATGGTATATTCGGACGACCGGATCAAATGGGCGGAGATAGCCGCGAATGTCAACCAGAAACTCTCGCAGGAGCAGACCAGGAGATATACGGAATTCAGGATAAAGGGCGGCGACGGCAGGTACAGATGGCTCGGGGTCAGCTACATGCTTTTGGTCGACCAAGAGGGAAACACGCATAGATTTGTGGGGGCCTGTGAGGACATACAGGAACGGCGCGAACGTGAGGAATTGATTCGTATGCAGGCCACGCACGACCAGTTGACCGGACTGCCAAACAGATATCTCTACAATGACCGTCTGCTTCAGCAAATGGTCATGGCAAAGCGCAACAGCTCGTCGCTTATATTCGTCATCTGGGATTTGGACGGCTTCAAGTTAATTAACGACACATACGGCCACCTTGCCGGAGACGTTCTTCTCGTCGGCGTTGCCAAGAGCATGAAGACCTGCCTGAGGGAGACGGATACCTTGGCCAGGTTTGGCGGGGACGAATTTGTCATGTTGCTGTCGAGCGCGAGCGGGAGCGAGGAAGACGTGGCAAGGCAAACGACCGCCAGGATATTCGAAGCCATGAAGAATCCAATAGACATAGGCGAAGCGGAGGTGCGCGTCGGCGCAAGCTGTGGAATCAGCTTTTTCCCCCGACACACGTCGGATGCGGAGGAACTCTTCAATCTGGCGGACAAGGCGCTCTACATCGCGAAGAGAACGGGCAAAAACAGGTCGCTTATCTGGTCTCCCGAAGTAGAGGATATCTAAACAACTCCGTTTGGCCGCAAAGTAAATCACCCAAAATATGTGTAACTCAAACCAAAAATCAGAGACGGAAAACAGACTGTACCGTGCCCTCAGAGCGTCAGGCGAAAAGTATGGCTGGTGGAATTCCGATGGGGTGCTCGTGGCTCTTTCCGGCGGCGGGGACTCAATGGCGGTGTTCGAATTGCTCCTGCACTTCTTTCCGGGCAGAATAGCGGCCGCTCACTTGGAACACGGCATCAGGGGCGAAGCGTCCGAGGCCGACGCCGAGTTTGTCGAGTCCTACTGCGAACAACGGGGCGTCAGGTGCTTTGTGCGGCGCTGCCGCGTCGACCACAACCGTCTCCCGGGTGAATCGTCCGAGATGGCAGGAAGAAGGCTGCGGTACGAATTTTTCTTCGAGCTTCTCGACAGGGAAGGGTTTGCGTTCGTAGCGACAGGACACAACGCGGACGACTCCGTGGAGACGACGCTATTTCATCTGTTCAGGGGAACGGGTATCAGAGGGCTTTCCGGTATAACGCCGCGAAGGGACAGGGTCATAAGGCCAGTCATAGGGGTTCGCAGGGCGGATCTGCGCCTGTTTCTAACGGAGTTGGGCGTCCCCTGGCGGGAGGACGAGACAAACGCCCTGGATTGCTATAACAGGAACAAGATAAGGAATCGTCTGTTACCTTGGGTGCGCGCTAATATAAATGAATCTCCCGAAGACCTGATCCTCGGGCTGTCCGAAGAGTGCGCGGCCTCGGACGCGGAGTCGGAAAAAACCGCGGGGGCGATCCTGGCCTGGATTTCACGCAGCCGCCCGCCCGCCGTCGTTTCGTGGGATACCGCCGCCGCTAGGAAGATATCAAGGCTGAGCCTTGTGTCGGCCGTTCGCGTTCAGGGGAGACGCCTCGGTCTCCCGGCGCTTGACAGGCGAAGGGTGAGCGGGTTGTGCGATCTCATAACGCAAAGCGGCAGATGGCGCTTCCAGTGGGCGGGTGATATGGAGGTCTGTGGGGCAAGGGACGTGATCGGCTGGCTCGATCGCAGCGCGATGACCCCTCCGCCCGATATCGAGGTGAAACTTGAACTCGGGGAGCACAGCGTTTTAGACTGGGGCTGCTGGAAAATTACGGCGGCCCTTGTGAAAAACGACGGAGAGGCGCCCGCTGGAAGCGGCGCGATGAGCGCGCGTCTGCCGGCCGACGCGCCGTGCCGTCTTTCCGTTTCAAGTGCTTCAAAAACAGACCCTGAATTTCTGCGTGGAATAACCTGGTGGCGCGCAGCGTCTACCCCTATAATTTCATGGGAGCATGAAAAACGCGCGATTCGATGGATGCCGGGGGCTTTTGCGGGTGTGCATAATGGCGGTGATTGTGATATCATTGTACACGTTTTCTGTCTAGAAGAACAAACGCGGAAGAGGGGTTCGGTATTATGGCGGGAATAGACGCTTCGTTTAAACTGGGCGGCATTTTGCTGTCGAAGGAGCGCATCAATCAAAGGGTGGCTGAGCTTGCAGCCGATATCAATAATGAATATCGCGGAGAACGGCTCATTATCGTCGGGGTACTCAAGGGAGCGGTTATTTTTATGGCCGACCTGGTCCGCATGATAGAGAGTTCGATTGACGTTAGGATGGATTTTATGGCGGTTTCGTCATATGGCAACTCATCGTCTTCCAGCGGAGCGGTCAAAATAATAAAGGACATGGACACTCCCGCGGAAGGTGAGCATATAATTCTGGTCGAAGATATAATGGATACGGGTCTGACCCTCTCTTACCTGAAAGATATGCTTGCGGCGAGAAACCCCAGGAGCTTCAGGACTTGCGTCCTTCTCGAAAAACCCGACCGCAAGACGGTGGAGTGTACCATAGAGTACAAGGGGTTTGAAATTCCCGATAAATTTGTAGTGGGCTACGGACTTGATTATGCCGGAAAGTGGCGTAACCTCGGCGATATTTGGTGTCTTGAAGAGGGATAAAATAGGAATAAAATAAGTGATAAAGTTTAAAGAGTTTTCGAGAAGAGAGGGGCTCAGTCTTTGGGTAAATTAGCGAAGAATCTTGGGATATACTTAGTATTGATAGTTCTTGTGGTCAGTCTTGTCAACGTGTTCCTTTCATCTGAGTCCAGTCCGAAGAAGATCGATGAAATAACATACAGCGATCTCTTAAGCGCGGCGGAGGTAGGGCGTATAGAGAGCGTCATTATCGAGGAGGACACGATAAAGGGCGCTTTCTCGGACGGGACGGAGTTTCAGACATACGCCGTAGGGGTTGGCGATCTGGCGAAGGACCTTGCCGGCAAAGGCGTGAACGTGAAGGTGATTCCTCCCGCGCAGACGCCGTGGTGGTCGAGTCTGATGACCTCGCTCTTTCCGACCCTGCTTTTGATCGGGGCGTGGATTTTCATTCTCTACAACATGCAGGGTGGCGGCAGTAAGGTGATGAGTTTTTCGAAGAGCAAGGCAAAGCTGTTCCTTGACAACAGGCCGAAGGTCACGTTCGAGGATGTGGCAGGCTGTGACGAGTCGAAGGAGGAGCTGGCGGAGGTGGTCGAGTTCCTCCGCGATCCGGGGCGTTTCGCCAAACTTGGGGCAAAGGTTCCGAGGGGCGTGCTCCTGCTGGGGTCGCCCGGAACGGGAAAGACCCTTCTCTCCCGCGCCGTGGCCGGCGAGGCGGACGTGCCGTTCTTCAGCATCAGCGGTTCTGACTTTGTCGAAATGTTCGTCGGAGTCGGCGCCGCCAGGGTGCGCGACCTCTTCGAGCAGGCGCGGCGATACCAGCCCTGCATAGTGTTCATCGACGAGATAGACGCGGTAGGCCGTCAGCGCGGCGCCGGTCTCGGCGGAGGGCATGACGAACGCGAACAGACGCTGAACCAGCTCTTAGTCGAGATGGACGGATTTGAGGTCGGCGGCGGCATAATACTCATCGCTGCTACTAACAGGCCGGACATCCTGGACCCCGCGCTTTTGAGACCGGGCCGCTTTGACAGGCAGATAGTTGTCGACCGCCCGGACGTAAACGGGAGGCTTGCCATACTCAAAGTTCATATAAAGGACAAAAAACTTGGAGAGGACGTCGATCTTGACGTAATTGCGCGCAGAACGCCCGGTTTCGTCGGCGCGGACCTCGCTAACCTCGTAAACGAGGCGGCGCTCTTAGCCGGCCGCCGCCTCAAGGAATCCCTCGGGATGCCCGAATTTGAGGAGGCCATTGACCGCGTTATGGCCGGCCCGGAGCGAAAGAGCCGCGTGATCAGCAAAAAAGAGCGGGAGATCATCGCCTATCATGAGGTCGGACACGCGATAGTGGCGAGGATGATACCCGGCTCCGACCCTGTTCACAAGATATCCATCATTCCGAGGGGTCACATGGCGCTGGGCTATACGCTTCAAGTGCCGGAGGAGGATCGCTTCCTGATATCAAAAATGGAATTGCTGAACAGGATTTGCGTTCTCCTTGGCGGAAGGGTCACGGAGACGATCAAGTTCGGCGACGTCACCAGCGGCGCGCAGAACGACCTAGAAAGGGCCACAGCGACGGCCCGCCAGATGGTTACGCAGTTGGGCATGAGCGAAAGGCTGGGGCCGGTGACGCTTGGCAAGAAGCACCATGAGGTGTTTCTCGGCAGGGATATAATGGAGGATCGCAACTACAGCGAGGAGATAGCCTTCGCCATAGATCAGGAAGTCCGCCGGATCCTGGACGAGTGTTTCGAAAGGGTGCGCGGCATCCTGACTGACAACTTCGAGAAGGTCGAGGAGATCACGGCCGTACTCCTCCAGAAAGAGGTTCTGGAGGGGCCGGAATTTAACAAGCTGCTCGGCTTTCCCGAGACCGAGGAGAATCATAGTGAGAACGGCGATTCGCCAAAGGCGCCGGATAATTCAGCCGGAGAGCCTGAAGGAGAGGACGCCGCAAAAAACGAAGACGCGTCTTTGGGCGAAAAGACTGATGATATCAGCGAAGAAGCGGAGAAAGCGGACGCCGGCGATAAGGATTAAAGAAGGATAAAGAGGGATAAAAATTGATACCGCCAAATCAACTCGCTATACGCGAGTTGATTTGGCGGTATGCTGATTAGAGGACTGACCGGACGGCGGACGTTATCTTTTCCGCCCTCGATGTCACTTCATCCTTGCTCCAGCCCATCTTTACCGTGATAGAAACGCAGCGTGACACAATTTCGTCGGACTTGAACTGAGCTTTAGAATAGTCGGGCATGTTTTTCAGGATATCGCTCGATATCGGGTTGACGAAGCGGCGGTTCTTGATGTGATCCCAGTTGCGGATGTAGTGCCAGTTATTGTCGTACCAGTGGAATACCCCGTCTATGCCGGCTCCCCTGAGCGCCTTTGCGGCGTTTCTCGCCTGATCTTCCGTAGGCATGAAGAACGAAACGAACGTGGCTGCGTCTCCGTCAGGGTCGGGAAGACTGCGGAACTCTACGCCCGGGACACCGGCTAAGGCTTCCTTGAAAACCCTTTTATTTTCCCTCTGGATTTTGAGAAATCTGTCCGCCTTGGCTATCTGAGCGCACCCGATCGCGGCGTGCAGCTCTGAAACGCGATAGTTGTAACCGGCGAACGGATGTCCTTCGGCGCCCCTGTCCTCGTTGCTGTGGTCGTGTCCGTGATCGTGATACATATCCGCTTTCCTGTATATATCCTCGCTGCCCGTCAAAAGCGCGCCGCCCTCGCCGCATGTCACCATCTTGTTGAAGTCGAACGAGTAGCACCCCGCGTCCCCTATCGTGCCGAGAGCCTGGCCCTTGAAGGTTGCCCCGAACGCCTGACACGCATCCTCCAGGAGCAGCAGGCGATTGTCTCGGCAGAAAGACGACAGTTCATCTATGGCAGCGGAGGCGCCGCACATGTGAACGGCAATGACGGCCTTTGTCCTTGGCGTCATTGCCTCTTTGATGGAGTCCGGGCAGAGGCAAAGTGTCTTGTCCACATCCGCGAAGATTGGAGTTGCTCCCGCCGCTGTCACGGATTCGAATGTCGCCACGAACGTAAAAGTCGGAATTATGACCTCGTCGCCCGCGCCGATGCCCATTGCCGCAAGCGCGACGGTGAGAGCCGCCGTTCCGTCCGACAGCATGAGGGCGTACTTTGAGCCCGTTCGGAGGCGGATCGCCTCCTCAAGTTCCCGTACCTTCCAGCGGCCCTTGCGCGCGGCGGTAAAGCCGTATGGGGTAATTACGCCGGTTTCCATTACCTCGTTTACATGTCTTTTTTCTTCATCGTCGAATAGTTCATAGCCAGGCATTCAGATCATCCTTCCTTACTATAGTATTCCTCAAAAGCGAGCACGTCTTCCGGCGTGTCAATCTCGATGCTGTCCGCCGCTGTCTCGATGCACATGATGGAACGCCCTCTTTCAAGCAGCCGCAGCATTTCCAGGCTCTCGCAGCGTTCGAGCGGGGTCTGCGGCCATGAGGCAAACTCGAATAGGGCTTCACGCCTCCACGCGTATGGCCCGATATGCTTGTAATAGTCAGCGCCGCCGTTTCGCGGGAATGGAATCGGTGAGCGGCTGAAATAAAGGGCGCGGCTGTTCTGGTCAAAGACCATTTTGACTATCGAGTCTTTCGTGATCTCGGCGGGATTGTCGATTTTTTTGGCGAGAACGGCCAAGTTTGTCTCGGGGCTCGCGGCAAGGGCATCTATCATCGGGTCTATAACCGCCGCCGATACCGTTGGATCGTCTCCCTGGACGTTCAGGACAAATTGTGATGGAATCCGCCGCGCGACGTACGCCACTCTGTCGCTGCCCGTAGGCGTGTCGGGCGTCATCATCGCCTCGCCTCCGGCGCGCTCTACTAAGGAGGCGATTTTCCGGTCGTCCGTGGCGACGATCACCCTGTCGACCTTGCGGCTCTCCCTCACTCCCTCCCAAACCCAAAGCACGAGCTCGCGTCCCTTGAGTTTGATGAGCGGTTTTTCCGGAAGCCTTACGCTGCGCAGTCTTGCCGGTATTACGGCAAGGGTTTGGATTATGGGCATCTCATATCCGTTCCCGGGCTTCAGCGAATTATCCCGCCGCAGCGGCCGGAGGTGAAAAGCGCGTTCACGAGAACCTGATAGGGCGGCAGGCCATCTTTCATCCAGACCAACTCCAAGCCCAGAAGGTCCTTCGATATCATAGAGACGTCGAAGCCGAGCGACTCTATCGAGTTTCTCATTTTCCCGGGGAAGCGGCAGGGAAGAGAATCTATCCTGGCGCACGTCTTGCATATTTTGCAGCTTCCCCCGGAGGCGCCTCTGCTGCCTGGATACTTTCGCTCGAGGTCGTGGAGGATATCGAGAAGTTTCAGATTGACGTTGTCCATGAGCCACACGGAGTACTTGAGCGCGCTCTTTGACGTGTTGTACGCCGCCCTCGTCTTTTCACCGTGTATCATCTTCACGCCTAAAATATAGGCGAAATCGAAGCGCCCCAGAAGCTCGTCCACGTCAAAGCCGAACGGGGGACACGACCAGTTTTTGCCGAATATGGGGCAAGCGGCGCAATAGGACATCACCCTGTCCGCAAAGCGGTAAGAGGCTGTCAAGTCCTTCATCGCTATCTCGCAGGTTTTCAGTTCCACAGCATAGTCATCATGGCCGACCGGAATCACGCGGATCACCTCCCGGTAAGAATACCACGTGAGCGGACAAAAAAACAGAACCCCCGTAAGGGAGTCCCGTTTAGTTTTAAGAAAATGCTGATTTATTGTTAGGGGCCTAAAGGGTGAAGATTAAAAACCCTTGCGGCGGACGGCTTCCCAAACGGCATAATGTCGTTTAGGCGCATTGATCAGCGCTTCCTTAAAAATTAATCACGCTTAACCGATTTTGATGGGCTTTGAATTTTCCCACAATCCGTGGATGTTGCAATAAGAGAGCGCAACCAGCACGCCGCTGGATGCGAATTTCGCCTCGACCGACGTAAACGGCTCCGTGAAAGCGGGGCCGGGCTTCTGCGGGTCCGTGCTGTCCCCGTGCGCGTCGAACGCCACATCCGCGAGTTCTATGGCGAACTTCCCGCCGTCTGGCACGAAGAACAGTTTGATCCACTTGATGTAGTGCGCGGCGGTGTTCGGGTGCGGGATTTCCTTGCCGATCCCGAACTTAATCAGGACGGCCTCCCCAGCCGCGGCGTGTTCCGGCGCCTCGATCACTGGAACGTGCTTCTCACCCTTCCAATCTCCGCTCTGTACATGATCCCCCAGCTTCATTCTCATTCACTCCTCATTATAGGTTTCGCCCTGCGGGCTTGTCCGTGTAATATATATCCAGTTGGCCGGCGCGTCACGCGAATTTCGCGTATATCGCGCTTTCGAGCGTTATAATATCCGCTGGCGGCGCAAAACGCAACGCGGAACACATGAGAGGTGAAGTCGGTGAAAGGTTATTTTGACGGGGCGTCGCGGGGGAATCCAGGCCATGCCGGTGCTGGCGCTTGTATAGTGGACGACGGCGGCGGGGTCGTATGGGAGTGCGCCGAATATTTGGGGGTAAAGACGAATAACGAGGCCGAGTACACGGCGCTGCTGCGGCTTTTGGCCGAAGCGCGCGCGCGCGGTCTGAACGGGCTTGAAATAAAGGGCGATAGCAAACTTGTCGTCTGCCAGGTCAACCGCCAGTGGAAGATAAACCTGCCGCACTTGAGAGCGCTCGCGGAGTCCGCGTGGAAGCTCATGGACGGTCTTGGAGTCAAGCTGACGTGGACGCCGCGGGAGGGCAACAAGCTCGCGGACGCCCTCTCGAACAGGGCCATCGACGAAAAGGGCTGACGCCGGCCCGATCAAGTCTTGTCCTTCAGTCTCGCGTGAATCACGTCGGCGGCGTTGAAGGTTCTTTTTTTACCGCTTGAGTCTAGGACAATAATAGCGCCATCGTCGGATATCCCAACGGCCGCGCACTCCAAGCCGCCCTCATCAGTCACGATGGTTACCGCGCGCCCGATAGTGCCGCAGCGGGCCTTGTACGACTCGATCAGCGCCGCCCGGCCTTGGGCGCTCTCGACCAGCGAGCAGGCCTCGTCCAGTTCTTCAAGGACGAGCGCCAACAGCTCCGGTAGGCCGAACGAACGCCCGGTCTCCGTCGAGAGGGACGTGGGCGCGGGTTTTTGGGGAATTTTTTTGTCCCCGGGCGCCGGTTCTTCGTGTCTGCTGTTGACATTTATGCCGATGCCTGTCACAGCGTAGTCGATGTACTCTGCGCCGGCACACTCGCAGATTATGCCGCAGATCTTTCGCTCGCCCGCCAGGACATCGTTGGGCCACTTTATCGAGACGGATTCCGGCAGATGTATTCGGAGCGCCTCGCACACGGCCAAAGAAGCCGCGAGGGAAAACAGCGGGGCGTCCTTCGCGGCGACGCGGCGCCTCGTTATCACGGAGAATGTGAGATCCATGCCCGGGAGGGACTGCCACGACCTGTCCCGCCTCCCTCGCCCCGAGTTCTGCCAGTCAGTGACAAAAACACTCCCGTCCGGCGCGCCGCGCTTCGCCGCCTCCTTCGCCAGAATCTGCGTTGATGGCGTCTCGCGCGTCCAGTTTATCTCATGCCTTGCGGAGTGTCCGCTCAAAAATTTTTTCACGCCCTGCCAATCTACAGGTGTAAATTGTTCTGAATTTTCCACTAAAAACCGCTCCTCTCAGATCATAAAAAATTATAACTTATGTCGCCAGGACGTGTTAAAATTTCAGGTAATGCGGAAACTTTATCGCTCTGGAGAATAACGACAAGGAATAAAGGGGAGATACCGCTATGATAAAAGTGATGAGCGCGTTCACAGAGGAAGTCGACGACATCGAACAGGCGATAATCGATATCGAGGAGCAGATCGGCGGATACGATAAATTGCTGGGCAGCACGATAGGGCTGCTCACCTGCTACAGTGAATTTATCAGTTCGGGGGTCGTGCGGGAGCTGTGCAACGCGCTTCCGTTTCCCGTGATCGGGACGACGACGATTGGAAACGCCGTTCGCGGTTCTTCCGGCAAAATCCTGCTCACGCTGCTCGTGCTGACCAGCGACGACGCCGAATTTTCAACCGGGCTCTCAGAGCCTTTGACCGGCGCCGACGACGCGCCGCTGCGCCAAGCATACGAGGCCGCGGCGGAAAAAATAAACGGCCGTCCTTCTTTCATGCTGAGTTTCGCTCCGCTGTTGGTCCCTGTCAGCGGCGATTTTTTCGTAAGCTCGTTCTCCGATATCTCAGGCGGGGTGCCGAATTTCGGTATGCTGGCTGTCGATAACAACAGTGATTACAAGGATTCACAGGTCATATTCGACGGCGGCGCTTACCGTGACCGCTTCGCCTTCGCGCTCGCCGGCGGAAACGTAAACCCAAGGTTTTTTATGGCGTCGATATCCACGGAGAGGATATTCTCACAGAAAGGCGTCGTCACCTCATCGTGCGGGAATCAGTTAAAGTCCGTCAACGGGCATCCGGTATTGGAATACCTGGAGAGCTTGGGGCTGAAACGCGCGGAGGACGGCGGCATTGTCGGGGTCAACTCCTTCCCGTTCCTCTTGGACTACAACGACGGCACACTTCAGGTCGTGCGCGTCATTTTCGCCATAACCCCGGACGGATACGCCGTATGCGGCGGCGACATGCCGGAAGGCGCTATTCTGTCCGTCGGCCAAATCGACAGGGACGAGGTGCTCGCCACCACGGCCAAGTTAGTGTCCGACGTGCTGTCTGCTGAAAAATTTGATTGCGTACTGATGTTTTCGTGCGTAGGGCGCTACTTCGCGCTGGGCTACGATCCAACCGGCGAGATGAAGCGCGTCCAAGAACTGATGGATTTGTCCGGCGTCCCGTATCAATTCACTTATTCGGGGGGAGAGATGTGTCCGGTCTCGTCCAGCAGAGGAGAAGGCCTTACGAACAGAAACCACAACGACACTTTTATAATGTGCGTATTGTAGAACGTGGGGCGCGACGCGAGGTGATGCCGATTGCCTGACGAATTGGAGACTTGCGATATAGAAACCCTGATGCTCGAATTGAAAAAACTCAGGACGGAGAATAAAAAACTGGCTCGTGAGCTGAAATACGAGCAAATGACAAACGAGCGCAATTCGATAGTTTTCGAGGCCAAGGATAATCTCAGCAGGATAATATCGGAGGAAAAGAACAGGCTCGGCCTTTATATGGATTTACTGCTGAACAACTGCCCCGACCTCATCCTGTTCTTCAGCGGCGAATCGCGGCTAATCTTCGCGAGCGAGTCATACGTGAAAATCAGCCGGGCCAAGACTGTAGGCATGATAGAGGGCCGTTCATACGAGGAACTTCTGGCGCCAGTCGTCTCCCCGGATTTTTCCGGGCGCGTCGCGAGGCTTTGCCGGATAGCGCTGGACGAGCGCCGGATAGTTGAAGTCGAGCATGACATAGACTTCAGCCGGGAAGGCGACGAGCGCCACTATCTGATGCGCGTGATACCTATGCTCGAGGACAGCGGCAAGACGAACGGTTTTGTCGTTTTTTTCCTCGACTCGACGGAGATAAGCCGCGCGCAGCAGGAGGCGGAACGGGCCAGATTCCTCGCGGAGCAGTCCACGAAGGCCAAGTCGGATTTTCTCTCCCGCATGAGCCACGAGATGCGGACGCCGATGAACGCGATAATCGGCATGACTACGATAGCCAGGGCGTCAAACGACCCGGGCCGCAAAGAGTACTGCCTTGAGAAGATAAGTGAGGCGTCCGTGCATCTTTTGGGCGTCATAAACGATATCCTCGACATGTCCAAGATAGAAGCGAACAAGTTCGATCTGTCGGAGAGCGAGTTCAATTTCGAGAAGATGCTGAAGCGCGTCACGAACGTCGTCAACTTCCGCGTGGAGGAAAAGAGGCAGAACCTTTTCGTGGAGATGGACAACACCATCCCGGAAAATATCGTGTCCGACGAGCAGCGCCTTGCGCAGGTCATAACGAACCTGCTGTCGAACGCCGTCAAGTTCACCCCTGACGGCGGGGCTGTCACGTTGAGGACTCAAAAAATAGCGTCCGAGGGCGATGCCTGCACGATAAGGATAACGGTGGAGGACACCGGCATAGGCATATCGGCGGAGCAGCAGAAGAAGCTGTTTTCCTTGTTCGAGCAAGCTGACGGCAGCATATCGCGCAAGTTCGGGGGCACCGGTCTGGGGCTTGCTATTTCAAAGCGGATCGTGGAGCTGATGGGCGGCAATATATGGGTAGAGTCCGAGCTTGGAGAGGGTTCCGCCTTCATATTTGAAATAAAGGTGAAAGCGGCTGACAGGACGGGATATCGCGTGCTGCCGCCGGATGTCAACTGGGGCAATCTGCGCGTGCTCGCCGTTGACGACTCGCCTGAAATACTGGAGATATTCAAAGCCATCCTGCTGCCTTACGGCGTTTCGTGCGAGACGGCGCTGTCAGGGGAGAGCGCGCTGGCGATGCTGGAGCGAGGCGCTCCCATCCCGTTCGACGTCGTCTTTGTGGACTGGAAGATGCCTGGGCTGGACGGAATCGATCTGTGCAGGCGCTTGAAGGGTGTCGATGCCTCCAACCTCCTTGTCGTGATGATTTCAGCCGCGGACTTCACGGAGGTCGAGAACGAGGCCAAGTCTGCCGGTGTGGACAAATTCTTGCAGAAGCCGCTCTTCCCGTCGAGCATCTTCAACGTAATAAACGAGTGCATGAGCGGCTTGGCGCTGAACCAAACGAGCGAGGGGCCCGACGCGGCGAGCTCCGACGACGGGATATTCGCGGGCAAGCGGGTGCTTCTCGCGGAAGACGTAGCGATCAACTCCGAAATCCTGGCGAGCCTGATAGAGCACACCGGCGTCACCCTGGATATCGCGGAGGACGGGCATGTTGCGCTTGAAAAATTCAAGTCGAACCCGGACGGTTACGACCTGATACTGATGGATGTCCACATGCCTAACATGGACGGCTACGAGGCGACGCGCCGGATCAGGGCGCTCTCCGTGGGAAAAGCGAAGACCATACCGATAATCGCCATGACCGCGAACGTATTCCGCGAGGACATCGAGCGCTGCCGCGAGGCTGGGATGGACGACCACTTGGGCAAGCCGATAGACGCCGCCGAAGTCATATCGAAAATGAGGAAATATATCGTCACTGTTCGCGCGTGACGCTTGCCGGCCCTGACGCCGGAAATCGCGTCATCCTGCTGTTTACCGCGAAATCGGTTTCTTATATACTGATCGTAATTTTAGACGCGTTGGGAGCGTGCTTATAATGTACAAGATCGTTTTATTGCGGCATGGTGAGAGCGCTTGGAACAAGGAGAACAGGTTCACTGGATGGGTGGACGTTCCGCTTTCGGAAAAGGGCGTGAGCGAGGCTACTTCTGCCGGGAAGCTCCTGAAAGACGAGGGCTTTTCCTTTGACCTCGCGTTCACTTCCGTCCTGAAGCGCGCGATAAAGACCCTGTGGCTTGCTCTGGAGGAGATGGACGAAATGTGGCTGCCCGCCATAAAGTCATGGCGGTTGAACGAGCGTCACTACGGCGCGCTCCAGGGGCTCAACAAGGCCGAGACGGCGCAAAAGTACGGCGACGACCAGGTGAAGGTGTGGCGGCGCAGTTACAGCACGCGCCCGCCGCTGCTCGATAAGGACGACGAGCGTTACCCCGGTAAGGATCCCAGGTACGCCGGGTTGTCCCAAGACGAGCTTCCCGCCGGGGAGTGCCTCGCCGATACCGTGGCGCGCGTCATCCCATATTGGAATGACTCGATAACACCCGAGGTGAAATCCGGCAAAAGGATAATCATAGCCGCGCACGGCAACAGCCTGCGCGCGCTGGTTAAATACCTCGACAATATGTCAGAGGACGCCGTGATAGAGCTCAACATCCCGACCGGCATACCGCTCGTCTATGAGCTGGACGGCGACATGAAGCCGCTGTCGCATAGGTATCTCGGCGACCCGGACGCCGCGGCCAAAGCCGCCGCCGCCGTGGCAAACCAGGGCAAGGCGAAGTAGGGGCGCCCTGTTTCATGGATTCTCTTAAAGAGAGGGCGCTGGAGCTGATTCGGGAATCGTTCGTGATGGACGCTCACTTCGACCTTGCCTTGGACATGGACGACAGACGGGAGAGGGGCGACCGGTTCGTCTGGTCAGCCCGGCACGGAAAGCCCATAAAGTCCGGGGGGTGGAAGTGCGTCGTCTCGTCGATCTTCATACACTCCCGACAGCTTCCCGAGATGGGCCTCCGAAAGGCGATGGACCAGATATCGGCCCTTATCTCGGAGACCGACGAGCAGCCGGAGGAAATCGCGCTCTGCGCCGGCATATCGGAGGTTGACCGCGCAAACGCCTCCGGCAGGATCGGAATACTCATGTCGTTCGAGGGTCTGGATCCGCTGGGTAACGACCCTGCGCTGCTCAAGGTGTTTTACCGTCTCGGAGTCCGCGCCGTTGGCGTCGCCTGGAGCAGGAGGAACTACGCGGCGGACGGGTGTTTTTTCAGCCCGAAGCGGGAGGGGCGCAAGGGCGGGCTGACGCCGTTCGGCATCGACGTAATCGAGGAGGCGGAGCGCCTCGGGATGCTCATCGACATCAGCCACTTGAACGACGAGGGCGTTTCCGACCTGGCGAAATTCACGAAAAAACCCTTCATCGCGTCCCACTCGAACTGCCGAGCGCTCGTGCCCGTCAAAAGGAACCTGACGGACGAGCAGATAAAGCTCGTGGCGTCGCGAGGCGGCGTAATCGGCATGAACGGGTGCAGCGCTTTTGTGAGCGAGCGGGAGGGGCGCGGTATCGGCCCGGCCGACCTCGCCATGCACATAGATCATATAGTGAAGCTGGTCGGAGAGGATCATGTCGGGCTCGGACTGGATTGCTGCGACGGATTGGCCGATTTTTACGAGGGC
Source organism: Synergistaceae bacterium (assembly GCA_031269875.1). GTDB lineage: Bacteria > Synergistota > Synergistia > Synergistales > Synergistaceae > JAIRNC01. The sequence goes on along the minus strand of JAISYM010000106.1, from coordinate 30,856 downwards.
CCGTCTTCCATCGAGACCTATGACGCGATAAAGGATCACGGAGAGTTGCCTGAACTCGTCGCGGTCCTCCTGGAGAAGGGCTACGGCGACCTGAGCGTGCAGAAGATAATCGGCGGCAACTTCAGGCGCGTGTACAAGGAAGTCATAGGGTAACGTGACCCGCCATAAAAAAACCGGGAAGCAAAACCCGTTGTGACGTTGCTTGACAGAGAGAGATTATGAATTTAAAATTCCTATGTGATAAAGGATGTTTTAATTTTTCGGTGGGGGGTGGCGCGATAATGAAACGGTTTGCGAGTGGAGCTTTTTTTGACGTTTGCTTCGCAATGATGATGTGTCGCGCTTATCGATCCTCGTCAGGAGCGTCCTGCGCGTAAGCGGCGCGGCAAAGCTTGAACGACGGGGATTCCGGTAAGAGAGGGATCCTCGTTTTTTATTTGTACCTAATGGAAGGAGGATAGTATCTTTAATATAGTTCGCGTTTTTTTATTTTATTCAAAATAGAGAGGGAGAGTGTGTAATGAAACTGGTTCGAGGTATTCTATTTTTGGCATTGGCGCTTATTACCTTTATCCCGGCGGGCTCATGGGCCGCGGACGACAAGAAAATTGTGATTGGGGTAACTCCGTTTCCTCACGCTGAGATCGTCAAGATCGCCGCTCCTCTACTTGAAAAAGAGGGATACACTGTGGAGATCAAGGAGTTCAACGATTACGTGACGCCGAACATAGCGCTCAACGACGGCAGTCTCACCGCCAATTTCTTTCAGCACGTCCCGTATCTCGATGATCAGGTGAAAAACCAGAAATACGACATCGCGTGGATCGCTAAAGTGCATATCGAGCCGCTCGGAATCTATTCCAAAAAGGTAAAGTCCATCGGGGAAATCCCAAGCGGAGCGAACATCGCGGTGCCAAACGACCCGACTAATAACGCCAGGGCGCTTCGCGTTCTGGAGAAGGCCGGGCTGATCAAGGTGAAGGCAGGAGAGTTGGTCACGGCACGCGACATCACGGACAACCCGAAGAACATCAAGATCGTGGAGCTCGAGGCCGCGCAGCTCCCGAGAACCCTCGACGACACGACGGCGTCGGTCATCAACACCAACTTCGCTGTCGAGGCCGGGCTGATCCCGGCGAAGGACGCTATCGCGATAGAGGATAAGGATTCCCCGTACGCTAACGTCCTGGTCGTCCGCAAAGCGGACTTGGAGAAGCCCGCGATCAAAGCTCTGGCTAAAGCGCTGAACTCCCCCGAGGTGAAGAAGTTCATCGACACCGAACTCACGCCAAAGGGAATAGTCCCGGCGTTCTAGACTCCTCCCACAGAAAGGGGCGGGAACTTTTTTCTTTATCTTCCCGCCCCATATAGGTTCGAATTTACCGCCGCTTTCTAAAACACGCGGATCGGAATTTCAGCCGGTTCGTTCAGCAGCGACTCTATCACGTAGTCCAGCTTCAGCATCGTGAGGGAGAAGCCCGCCATCTCCAGAGACGTGCAGTAGTTGCCGACGTAGTTCTTCGCTATCGTGAGGCCATTTGCCTCCGCTTTCTTCGCGGCAAGCCCATAGAGCAGATAGAGCTCGCTGATCGGTGTGCCGCCCATGCCGTTGACCATGAGAGCGATACGGTCGCCTTTCTGGAAGGGGAGGTCGTCATGGACGGCCGTGAATACCTCCTCTATTATCTCGGAGGCGGGGCGTATTTTGTCGCGCCGCCTGCCGGGTTCGCCGTGAATGCCGATGCCTATCTCTATTTCGTCATCGCCTATCTCGAAGATTGGCGCGCCCTTCGCCGGAGGGGTGCAGGAGGAGAGAGCTATGCCCATAGAGCGGACGCGGCTGTTTACCTTCTGTCCCAGTTCCACCAGCTCGTCGAGCGACGCGCCGTTTGCGGCCGCGGCGCAGACAGCCTTAATCACGAAGAAGTTTCCGGCGACGCCCCGGCGCCCTACCGTGTAGAGGCTGTTCGTGACGGAGACGTCGTCGTCGATTATTACGACGCCCACCTTGATGCCGTCCGCCTCGGCCATCTCCCGCGCCATGTCCCACGCCATGCGGTCGCCCTGATAGTTGTTGATGAGATGGAGTACGCCGTTCTCGTTGTCCTTGGCGAGTATTTTCGTGCACTCGTAGACGTAATCCATCGGCGGCGCGGCAAAGACGTTGCCGGGACAACAAGCGTCGAGCATACCGGGGCCGACGATCATGGAGTGAGCCGGCTCGTGTCCCGAACCGGAACCCTGCATTACGACGACGCGATCCTTCGGGAGGTCGGCCCTGTAGAGGATGTTGTATTCGGGAACCCACTTCAGTTTGTCCTTGTTCGCCAGGTAAATGCCTTCAAACATCTCCTTTACGAAGTTCGCCGGATCGTTCACGAATTTTTTCAATAATTTTTCCCCCTTCGGTTTTGTGGTTTCTTGCCTCATATTAAGGAAAGGCTGATTTATTGTTAGAGGCCTAAAGGGTGAAGATTTAAATTCTTGCGGCGCCAGACTTCTCAAACGGCAAAATGTCGTTCAGGCGCATTAATCAGCGTTTCCTTAATTCTGATTACAAATCGATTCGCCCATTACGGGTTTGTCGGATCAGCCCTCCTGGGAAAGAGCGACCGTGATCGCCTTCGTCATATCTCCGACAGCGACTATTCCGGGGTCGTATGTGCCTATGCTGCGGTCGCCGGTGAAGGATTGCCGTCCCCTTTTCGCCACCCAGTCCTTTGTGGTCTCCCTCATCTCGACCGCCGCGTCCGATGCTTTTTTAAATGCGTCCATCATCGGCTCCCCGGACTCCAGTGATTTTTCCAGGGACTTTACTATAGCGTCGAGCGCGTCCACGAGCGTCTTGTCGCCTAACTGTGCGCCGCCGCGCTTCATAATGCCCTCGATAGCGCTCTTTAAGGCCGCGATTATCTCGTCCAGCCCTACCTCGTTCTTTCCGCGGAACGCCATGCCGCACCTCATAAAGAGAGTGCCCCACACCGGGCCGGAACATCCGCCCGTGTTTCCGGTGATGGCGGTAGAGACGCCAAGCAGAAAACTCCCGATAGAGGACATGTCGAACTTCTCCCACTGGCCCAGGACGGCGTTGAAGCCGCCGGCGAGCGACACACCGAAGTCCGCGTCGCCCATTACGGCGTCCAGATCGGAAAAGTACGCCTCGTTCCGGATCGCTGTGTCGGCCATAGTCCTAACGATAAGTTCCGCCTGTTTTTGAGAAAGCTTATCCATCAAATCCCCCCTCTGTTTTTTTACAGATTCCACGGCGCGCCACAAATGACACGAATCGGCGGACACACTCGCCATATTCTTTAGGGTCACCGTCAGTATAATTATGAAGCGCGCTCAAACGCTTTCAGTATAAACACAAAAACTGCAAAAAGCAACACGCGTGCAATCGGCCTCGAACCGCGCTATTGACAGTTCATACCAATTTGAAATCAAAATCAGCACTCGATCCATAAGTCACGGTCATTTATTAACCCGCGTCCGCGCATCCATTCCGAAACGATCCATGAGACGACGGCAGGGATGACGATCGCGATCAAGAGCAGTCCCAGCCAGTCAAAAAAAGACGCTTTAACAGCCGCTTCTCCCAATGCCGCGGCCGCCTCAGATGGAGCGTACCAGCCGGTGATCACTCCGATTGGGCCGACCATACCCGAAGTACCCATGCCGGATGAAATGGGCGGGCCATTTTGTTTTAACTTAAAAATGACGGTCGCGAGAGGGCCGTTTACCACCGAAGCCGCGACCGCCGGCAGCCATAAGATGGGTTTTTTCATTAAATTGGGTATTTGCAGCATGGACGTGCCAAGCCCCTGCGCCAACAGCCCGCCGATTTTATTTTCCCTCCAGGAGGCGACGGCGAAGCCTACCATATGCGCGCAGCACCCCGCGACAGCCGCGCCGCCAGCCAAACCGACCAGCCCCAACGCGGCGCATATCGCGGCTGAGCTGATGGGCAGGGTGAGGACGATGCCGACTATGGCGGAGACCAAAATACCCATGAGGAATGGCTGCATCTCCGTTGCCCACATGATGGCGACGCCAAATGAGGAGGCTATCCTGCCGATTGGGGGCGCAAGCAAATAAGCGGCGGAAATGCCGACTGAGATGGTGACGAAGGGCGATACGATCAGGTCGACCGGGGTGATTTTGGAGACTAATTTTCCCGCGAACACCGCGATCAAGGTTATGAAGTACACCGCGAGCGGTCCCCCGGAACCTCCGAGCGTGTTGGCGGCCTGACCCACCGCAATGAGGGAGTAGAGGACGAAGGACGGCGCTTTTAGCGCAAAGCCGATTGAAAGCGCCATCGCCGCGCCGGTGCCGGCGATGGCGAATCCGCCGATTTGAGACAGGAAGGGGATGGCAAGCTGAGTGCCTAACGTGTTCATAATCGTGCCGATAAGCAATGACGCGAAAAGGCCGTGTGCCATAGCGCCCAGGGCGTCGATGCCGATCCTGCGCCACGTGAACTCGATGCCCTGTTTTTTGAAAAAAGCGGCTATTGACTTGCTATCGGCCGGAACGGATTCCGCCATAGGATCATCTCCTCTTAATAGTTAATTGAAGAAGCAGCATACTACAAAAAGGTGGAAACGCAATAAGCGGCTCAAATTGTATAAATATACAAGATTATTCTTGTCGTGATGCACAATGCAAAAGGACGCCGCCGAAGGTACTATTATATCAGAAACGCAATTACTTCAGCGGCAGCGAGCGGACGCGATGCGGACGCATGAAACAATAGATGCCCGGCGCAGAGCCGGGTTGTGTAAAGGCACTAGACGCCGACGCGAGCGCAAAATAAAAACACCCACAACCGGCACTCGCGTCACTCCTTCTCAGTATGCGCAGCTTTAATAAAGGCGACCTCCGTCTTGGCGTGGCGGGGGTCGTCTTAATTTTTGACAAATGCCCGCGTTATCTGTATTATGCCCTGATACGAGGATAAAAGAAAAGCTGATTTATTATCGACGATGCAAACCCTTGCGATGCCAGGCGCACACAAAGGCGCCTTAACAGCTAAAGAGGGTGAAGGGGAGGATTCGTGTATGTTGAAAATAACCACACTGTTGGGCAGCCCCAGGCGGAACGGCAACAGCGAGCAGCTTGCCGCCGCCTTCGCGAAAGGGGCTTCCGCTTCTGGACACACCGTACAGACCGTGCGGCTTCACACGCTTAAAATAGGGGGCTGCATCGACTGCCGGAGGTGCTGGATGAACGGCACTCACTGTTTCTTGCACGACGACATGGCGGATATCTATCGCGCTCTGGACTCCGCCGACGTCTTTGTCTTCGCCGTCCCGCTTTATTTTTACTCGTGGCCCGCGCAGATCAAACCGGTGTGGGACAGACTGCTCCCTTATTACATGCCGGATTCAAAAGTTGACATCAAAGGCCGCCGCGCCGTACTTCTTGCCGTGGCTGGCGACGAGTCGGCGTCGTGTTTCGGCGGTCTCAGCAAATCCTTCGAACTCGCCTGCGGGTTCTGCAAATGGGAGATAGCGGGAGAAATTTACGCGAATGGCGTTTACGCCGCGGGCGATATCGCCTCCGGCGACTGGCTCGCGAGGGCCGAAGCTTTGGGGAGAGGCCTGCAGTCTTAATGAGGAGGTGGGACGCGTGAAGGTTATAGCGGTAAACGGGAGCCCAAGGGCAGATGGCAACACCGCTTTCGCGCTGCGGGCGATGGCGGACGTTCTCATGGAGGAAGGTATAGAGACCGAGTTCATTCAAGTCGGGGGGCTGGATATCCACGGTTGTGTCGGATGCGGGTATTGCAGGACGTCTGAGCGCAACCTCTGCGTCTTTAAGGACGGCATCGTCGATGAGGCGGCGCTGAAGATGAGGGAGGCCGACGGCATCATTCTGGGCGCGCCGACGTACTACGCCGGGATCCCTGGGACAATGAAGTGCTTTCTGGACAGGGTATTCTACAGCAGCTCGAATTATTTCAAGTTCAAGGTCGGGACCGCCGTCACAGCCGTGAGAAGGGCGGGCGGCGTCGATGTCGTGCATCAGCTTATGAACTACTTCAACCTCTCAGAGACCGTCACCCCGCCAAGCCAGTATTGGACGGTCATTTACGGACGGACAAAGGGAGAGGCCGGCCAGGACGCCGAAGGGGCGCAGACCGTGCGCAAGAACGCCCGCGCGATGGCGTGGCTCATAAAAATAATAAACGCGAGCAAAGCGTCAATACCGCCGCCGAAAGACGAGCCGCACGTGTTCACGCACTTTATTAGATAGGCACCGTTCTATCTTCACTGTCCCGGACGCTCACATCGGCGATACCGAGCGGCGACGCGCGCGTATCGCCGAAGCTGATAAACATGTCCTCGCGTTCGTCCGCTCCTGTCTGCAGAACGACACTATTTTCGACTGCGTGGACGATGAAGCCGTTGTTCAGCATCCTGATGTCGATGTTCTAGTGCAGCTCGCCGTACACCCTGTTCCCGCTGATCGGTATGCCGGACTTGACCGCGCTGTCCGTGTGCGCTATGCGTTCAATATCTTCCTTATTTCAAGAAAAGTTAGATTACCGTACAGTCAAATCGCGTCTGGTTCAAGGATTTTTCACGGAGTTCTTTATTCGCGGCATTTCTTGTGGTAAACTTTGCATTCGTTTCATGTTGTTCGGCGACTCTTTTACCTCGATCAATGATTTACCCAAGCCAAAGCAATACTTGTGGGGAGCAGGGGTTCCTGCAAAACCCTGAAATTAGCCTATATAGCGGGTAAAAATCATTCCGCGGCAGCGGATAGGGACAATTGTGCAAAATAGCCTCCATGCAATCATAGACAAAAAAGCGATCAGCGGCTTTTTCGTAAAATCCACGAGTCGTTATCAAAACTTTTAGCCGATGCTTGCCATCTCTACCCGTGGCAGCTCGGTTCTGGTGTTTTAGGGAAACTTGTGATATTTTTACCAGTAGAGATAAAATTTGGCATGATGTATTTAAAAAATTTTATTTAGGATTATACTTATGAAGGAGAAAATAAAATGAGCCCTATGGCATTGACAAAGCGGCAACAACAGGCGATCAACACGAGGAGGCATATTTATAAGACAGCGATGCGCCTTTTCGAGGAATACAATTTCGACAATGTGACGATTAAACAAATATGCCACGAGGCCAACATCTCCGTTGGCGCGTTTTATCATTATTTTGAAAAAAAAGAAGATATCTTAGTAGAGCAATACCGGGTAATCGACAGGATGTTCGGCGACAGCATCGAGAACCTTTCGTCGGATTCGAACCTCGAGAAGATAGTGGAGTTCATGAATCAGTACTCTCAGAGCGCCGAGACGGACGGAGTGAAGACGGTCAACGAAGTGTACCGAGTTTGGCTCACCCTCCGCCAAGGTTTTCCCTACATAGAGGGCGAAGGCGTAACCGGCGGGCTCAAGGAATTGCTTCGCCGGGCGCAAGAGAATGGCGAAATTCCGCGCGACGTTGACATAGAGGAAATGATGTGGGATATCCTGATAATGGTACGCGGCACTATTTATTTCTGGTGCCAGCAGAACGGCAATTTTCCCCTCGTGCAACGAACGGAAAAACTCACGCGCCAGTTTCTCCGCGGTTTGCGATAAGGATAAAAGGTCGGTGTCATGCGCGATGACCTGACGGCGCGGCGCGATATCGAGTTATATGATATTCTAGCAGACGGGCGATCGTCACTTTCTCAGCGCACGCACATGGCCGTACAACTGTTGCGGGAAAAAAACCTTACAACGGAGTCATTTGAAGTTATCTGCGCTTTGGCCAAAAGGGTGCTTTTGGATCAAATTTTTACTTTCCCCTTATCATATAAACCAAGTAAGGATATAAGACGGTTTGCGAAGCTCTTCAATCTCGACCTGACCGATCCGGAAATCGTCAAGGCAATCAAAAACAAGATTGCTACGTTTGCGGGCGCAGACCTTGGCGATTTACGCCCGCTTCTGAATGACTATTTATCGCTGGATAACCTTTCATCGGCTGAAAAGACGAATTATTTGCGGTTGATGACCATTAACGATTGGGAATATCTCCGGCGCGCGAAGAAAGCGGGATTTTCACACGACGAGATTGCCCGTTACCCATTTTTGGCATCGTCGCTCCTGCCACCCAATTGAAGGTTGGGCCGGCCGATAACGCTTTATTGGCCGGCTTCCGAGCCTTCACTCAGGCGTAGTTTTAACAACGTCCCACTGTTAGGGTGCCGTAAAAGGTCGTATTTGATTTCATTGTTGTTACAGCCAAAATCGGCGATCAGTGCGAGCGTCTCAGAAGCGGCGCTGGGGTTGTTGGCTACAATGTGCAGCGTATAGAGGTCGCTTGCGCCCACATTGAGTACAGTCTGGTGCAAAATTCCCGGTGATATGTGAGGATTGGAGAGGGCAAGGATCCTCAGCGCAAAATTTTCCTCCTGCGCCCAGCAATTTAAAGTCTCCTCATCTGTTGTGTCCAAGACACTCGCGCGTTTTTCCTCAGGCGGCATCTTGCGTATTTTTCGGTCACGCTCCGAAAGGATCGCGCCAATCTTCCGATTCAGCTCGTTGCTTCGCTCTATTGTGGCCTCAGGCGACAGGATACTGTCCAATTTGTCCATTAACGCCTCGATGTCATCGACATGCGGCTTTTCAACTGCGGGAAGCTCCCTGTTTTGGCCCGACTGGCCGTCAGCCGGGTCATATGCAGCCCAATTGTTCCTGATGTTCAGTCGAAAGTCTCCCATATCTGTTCCTGTATTTTTTGAATAAGCACATCGGATAAGCGATCTATATCTTCCGCCGCCACCGAATTCCCACCCCATGCCGCAGCGATAGTCTTAGCCGCGCAGCCAAGGCCAATGCCGGTAATCACAATCTCCCGCCTGAATTTTTCGATGACCGCTTTAATCGAACCGGAACCGGATTGGCCATCTGTCATAAAATATACAAAATTGTACGAGCGATTGAAACGGCTGGCATAGTCAATCAGGCTCTGACATACGGCATTTAGCGTCTCCACATCTGGTGTGCCCTGGTCGGCCTTGAGCAGAACGAGTTTGGACAGATCATCGCCGCGCAGTTCTTGGTCGAAAACCTTCATGAACCGATAGTTGTGATCGCTGCCAAATGCCGCGATTTCAAGTGGCACATGCAACTGTCTGGCTGCGGCAATCAGGGCTATCGTTGTTTTGATCTCCGCCGTTATAATCTCCCCGCCACAGGAACCCGAGTTGTCAATCACGAGGCTCCAGACGAGCCGCGGAATATGCGGGAGCGTTTTTTTTCTGAAGATGGTTGGCTGAATCGAGACATACTCGTCTTTACGGCCTAAAATTTTGCGCGCCCAGCCTCTTTGCAGCCTCGCTCCGCGATGTTGATTGGCAATATACTTATAACCTTTGTCTGCTTGGAATTTCCTGGTGAAAAAATCGACGAGATCTTCAGTAAAAACGCGCATTTGTTCCATGTATTCGCTGTAAAGGCCCAGAGCGAGGCCATCCAATCCGGATGTTTCGCGATACTTGTTCCTCATCTGCTGCCTCTGTCTCTCTTTTATCCCCTCCAGGCCTTCCACGTCCTGGATCCACGTGTCGCATTCCTTAGCGTTTACATCGCACTCCGGCAGTGACGGGTTGTTGGCAAAGGCTTGTTCCAATGGGCTCGCGAACAGTCTGCGGAGGTCTTGTAATTGTGCGGCCAAGGTGTTTCGAGATCTATGGAAGAGCGCGTCCACGCTTTGATTGTTAGTAGTTCCGCCTCTCTGTTGATACGCCAGTGGCAACCGCGCAGCCTCCTGCTCCTCGTCTCCGCCCTGTGGGCTGTCACCGGATTCCCGGTCAGTGTTACGGTCTGGCTGATACCGGAGCTGTTCGAGGTCATGCCTGATGGTTTTCGGGATGAGTTGCCAAGCCATTCCTGACATGATCGAGCCGCCATCTATATCTTCTACGCTTTCTGCTCCGCTATGTCCTCTGCCGTTGCCGCCGGAATCCCGCCCACTGCCCAGACCGCCCTGTCCATGTTGATCGCAGTCTGAGGCATCCTGGCTGAAGCCGTTTGGGCCTTTGTTTTCCAGATCCTGATTCTGGCCAGGCAACACCGGCATATCAGGCGACAAATCTGCGTCTGATTCCTGATGGTGAAGGGCTTTGTCAAGTGGTTCTTTCAAGCCTTGAGATATATGCCGTTTCCCTCCGGCGTCATCTCTTTTCCCCTCGTGGGTTTGCGGCGTCCTGTCTTCCAAAAAAATCTGAAAATGACCCTGGGCAGTCGCTGGATAAATCGCATCATTCGGGTTTTCGCCCTCGAAAAGGGGTGCATGTTCGCTCTTTTTGATCAAAGGGGCAAAGCGGGGGTATAGCTGATCGCGGACTATATTTACCTTCACCTGGCCCAGCGATGATCGCAAGGCCCGCATTGCGATCACCCGCGTATCCTGGGAGAAGGCTTTTTTTAGCGCTTCGTCAGCCTCGGACCAGGCTGATCTCATTTGAGCTTTGCCGGTGAGCCCGCTTTTCCATAGGGCATAGATGAAAGTCAGAACCAACGCCTGTTTGTACGGTTCCTGTGTGCCGAGTTTCGCTGACATTTCCCGCACGTCGATCCAATTCTCATAGCGTGGCCTGAAGTCAGCGGCTGGATCGTCTATGAAAGAATCGCGCATCTCCAGGTAATCGACCGATACCTCATGAATTGTGTCGACGAGAGGGGCTATCATGTCGAAATCAACGTTTTCACTGACGCACCATGCTTTTAGGTCATTCATTTCTCGATTCAATGAATGATTCAGTTTTCCAACCTCATGCCGAAGCATGGCGTTGACCAGGGTTCTGTCTTCATTCAAAATCGATTCTGGGTACATAATTACGTTGGGTATATCCTTGCAAGGGTTATCCGCGCTTACGAACACGCCCCAACGCTCGCCCATCACTGCGCGGACGCATACTTTGCCGCGCAGCCTGTTTTGAGCGAGTTTTTGGCTCAGTCCATGCGCTAAGTAAGGCACAATTTCGTTAATTTCGCGTGCCAACGCATATTTCTTCTCTTTTTCGGTCGCTGGCAGGACGCTGAAGGCCGTAATCGGGTCGCCGTCTCCCTTTCGCATCAATCGGTCACCCAATGCCGTCGGCAAGGATAAGCATGAGCGCATCCCGATCGACCCTGCCTTTACGATACGTGTCCGTATGTGGCAGATAGGTACTCGCAACTGCATATTGCGCCGCGTTCCATGGCGGGCGCCAACCCTGGAGCGAGGCCATGTCGGTATCCCAGAGGTGATTGTCAGAATAAAAAGACGCGGCGTCCATCGTGCCCCGCAACGAAATGTCGCGTTCCATCCGAGTGTTGCCGTACCTTGTTTTATAGGCTTCGACAGTTTTGCGCGTCCGCTCCGCGATAGCCAGGATATTTTTGAGATCCTTTACGATTTTAATCACGTCTCCTGTGACATTTACATATCCGTTGCCGTTGATCACGGCTTCCCAGACTCGTTCGAATTGGGTGTCGCTTATTTTATCCAAAACGCCGACCATAGATTTGAGGATCAGCGCCTCATCGATAGTGAAACGCTCCTGGCCTGTGCGGCGATCTACTTCTTTCAGCGGCGGATAATTCATCGTCATGACATTGGAGCGATCATCGATCGTGTCAGGCAGATCTTCGACGCCATCATAATCTGCTGGATTCATGAGGCCAACAAAGACAACCCCGTCGCTCGCCCTTATCACTTGATCGTCCAAAAAAAGCGCCCTGTCGCAATCGAAGAGCGCGTTGAAAAATTTCGCGACATTGGGGCGCAGCAGGTTGATTTCATCTAACTCCAGGATCGCGTCCGGCGTGCTGATCGCAGTCAGTATCCTGGTCGGGATGCGCACAACTTCGCCATCTTGGAGTTCGACGTCATACGTGAGATCACGCTCTTCTTTGTCCGGCGAGCAGGCATAGCGGAAAAGCGGCCGGTTGGCCAAGGCGGAATAATATTCGACGATCTTGTTTTTGCCGGTGCCGCGCGGCCCGACTACTACAGTCATCCCCCTGGCGGGCAGCGTCTCCGACGCCGAGGGCGGTTGTTTGCTTTCCCCCAGTTTTTCCCGATAAACGTCATTGCCGAGTCCAAGCTGCCGATTGATGAGCGCTGCGAATTGGGCCAGTTTCGTCCTGTAATAGGGCGTGAATTTGTAATGGCGATCCACAGGCGTGATAACCCCCACGCTCTGCTCGTCCTTCTCACGTAGGAACCGCAACGTTTTGAATATATCCCGCGCGCGCTCGTAAAAACCTTTCTGATCCTCGATCCTTGACCTGACGCATTTGCTTAGTAAGGTAAAAAAATTTGATTCGTCTGTAATGAGATCTAATTCGCGCGTTAAGCTTTGCGCTTTTTTTTCATAATCGTCCTTGCCAACGACTAAACGCTCATAGTTTTCGGACTTCTGTTTGAAATAGCGATAAATATCTTGGAATGCCCTGAGTTCCGCTGTGCCTTCCAAGATATTGTCGATGGTTTCCAGGCGAACCCAGTGGAAATATTCGTTAAAATCCAATTTTCCTCCTGGCGGGGCGGTTATCGTCAAACTGCCTGATTCTTTCTGGAATGTCACTTCGCTGAACTTCCTGCCACCAGAGATTTTCAATTTGCCTGGGATGGCTTCCCACTGCGGTTTATGTTTTCGGGAACTGACGACAGGGATATAAGTTTCTCCGATTTCCAGGTATTCGCCTTTTCCGCAATTATTTGGCAATGGGGCATTTTCGACGTTCTGGGGGGTATCTCCCGCGTCTTTCAAGGAGCGCGACATTTCAAGCTTCGGCCCTTCCGGTTCTTCCCATTCTTCATTCTCCAATTCGGAGTCCTGGGGTTGGCCGATCGCGTCTGAACAGTTACGCAGTTGATCGCGCTGAAGCGTCAATTGGCTTATGGCCGCCTGTGTCTGCGCTATCAACTCGGCCAAAGTCTCTTCGCCAAATGTTTGGTCTGGGTTTTCGCTGTACATTAGTTTAAGCTTGACGAGATTTTCAGATAGCGCATTAATTTTCTCGTCGAGAAAAATTTTTTGGCCCTGGATGGTTTTTCCGTCATTAGCGCTCATAAATTCACCACTCTTATTTTCGCGTATCCGCATTGCCGTTCCCCTTCCCACGACTTACATCCAACCCGAATGCGCATGTGCGTTTCTATCGCGAATATATTTTGTAGATGCAACTAATTGTCACCTTTATCATATTGCTTGACATATCGTTGACAACTCTTTTATGGAGTGCTAGCATGAAATTATTCACCGAATAATTATATCAAATTGTCGGGCGAAGTAAAGTCATTAAAATATATTTAATACAGGATTGCATTTATGAAATTTCGCGGCCATTGTACAGAATGTGGCTAAAAAATGTCGTATGCCGAAGCTCTGTTGCATTGGGCGAGGTGCTGTTGGTTAGTGCGTGTAAATTCTTATTTGGGAGAGTATCACAAAAAGGGAGGTAGATGTGGTGAAGGAGCAGCTAAGGCCGATTATTACACTCAACGTTAACGGACGGGAATACGAACTGCCGGTTGGGGAGGGAGTGAATGAGATTTCACCTTCAGAAACGCTCGTGCACACATTGCGAGACAGGCTTGGCCTGACCGGGGCCAAACTTGGATGCGGGCAGGGGGTTTGCGGTTGCTGTACCGTCATCATGGAAGGCAAGGCAATTGCTTCGTGCGTGACACTTACGTTAGATTGCGAAGGCGCGCGGATCACGACGATCGAGGGATTGGCAGATACCGCGACAGGGGAACTGAACAACCTGCAACAGGCATTTGTGGACAAATGCGGTTTCCAGTGCGGATATTGCACATCCGGCATCATCATGGCGGCACAAGCGCTTCTCGATGAAAACCCGTTCCCTGCCGAAGCTGAGGTTCGAGAAGCCCTTGCTGGCAACTATTGCCGTTGTGGCACACACTACACGGCGGTTGACGCCGTAATGACCTGTGTAGAAAAAAATAGGGAGGTTTGAGGGATGGCTGAATTGAAGTATGTTGGCAAAGAGATCCCGCGCCTCATAGCGCAAGATATGGTTCGCGGCAAAGCGATATTTACGGGTGACATCAAGGTTGCGAATATGGCATATGGAAGGGTGCTTCGCAGTCCTCACCCCCATGCCGAGATCGTGCGGATAGATGCCTCCGCGGCAGAGGCAATGCCGGGCGTTCACGCTGTAGTGACCTATAAAGACGTGCCTGCCGACTGTTTTCTCACTAATGGAATGTCACCGGCAAGACACGCGAAACCGCTTGATAAGAAGGTTCGTTATATAGGAGACGCCGTTGCGCTTGTGGTAGCCGACAGTGAAGACATAGCGGACGAAGCGATTGAAAAGGTCGATGTGGAGTACAAAGTCCTCCCGGCCGCGCTCACCATCGACGAGGCGCTGGCGGAGGATGCCCCGCAGATCTATGAACAATTGCCAGGCAATGTCGCTCCACTAACGTTTTTCCTGGTGGACAACCTGGACTACGAGACAGGTGACCTCGAAAAAGGTTTCGCCGACGCGGACATTATAATCGACCTGGACACCGAACTCACGAGCGGGCAAAACCCGTTGACCGCAGAGGCGCCGACTATCATCGCAAGTTGGGACGGCGAGGGGGTGCTGCATTTCTACGCTTCGTGCGCCGCTCCTTCTTACACGGCTTTCAACGTCGCTAATTCACTGAATATGCCGTACGAGCGTATACACGTGGAGGCACCCTGCTGTGGCGGCAGTTTCGGCTCCAAACTTTTTATGGGCAACGTGTATCCTTTGCTCTTCGCGGCCCTCATGGCCAAAAAGGCGGACCGGCCAGTCCTGTATGCGATGACGAAAGAGGAACACTTGGCCGCCAACCAGACGCGTATGAGCATGAAAGCTAACATAAAACTCGGCGTGAAAAAGGATGGCACCAGCACGGCGATTGCCCTCAGACAGTGGTGTGAGGCCGGTGTCGCCGCCACGTGCCAGGAAAACATGATGAGCGTTGGAGGCATCTCGCTCACTATGCTTTCGAGATCCCGCAACATCCGCTATAAGGGCGACGTGGTGATTACAAATCGCGTACCCTCTGGAACCTTCAGAGGTTATGGGTATATGGAAACGACCGCGATCATCACGCGCGCAATTTGCCGGGCATGTAGGGAGCTGGATATAGACCCCGTCCGATATTTCGAGGTCAATGCGCTTAAGCAGGGCGGCCAATACTATAACTCGCTCGCTGTTGGCCGTGAATGGCAAGTCAGCGTATCTCCTGACTGGGATGTCTTGGTAAGGGAAACGGCGAAAAAATTCCGCTGGGACGAGCGGTTCAAGGGATGGGGCGTACCCACGAAAATCGACGGGCATAAACGCCGCGGTGTGGGATGCGCCCTCTGCGGGCAGTCTGACCTCGGCGGCATGGCGGCAAACACGAACATCATGATCAACAACGGGTGCGGAGTGATTGTGCAGACGACAATGAACGAACACGGCACTGGGGTTCGTGACACGTATCGAAAATTGGTAGCCGAGGAACTTGACATCCCTCTCGAAAAAGTCACGATCGCTAAGGCAGACACGCAGGGGGCGCCATCCGACTTCGGCAGTATGGCGGCGCGAAGTACTTATGCAGGCGGTATGACAGCCATCCTCGCGTGTCGCGACCTAAAGGAAAAACTCTGCAAGCAAGCCGAAAAACGCCTGAACGTTCCGGCAGATGACTGGGAGTTCGTCGGGGGAAAGATGCGCAGAAAGTCTAACGGAGAGGAGCATATCCTCCCTGAAATTCTCATCGCTCCAAACTCATTGACCGGGACGGGGCATTGGGACGGAGTCGAAAACGCCAATGTCTGCAACATGCAGTTCGTAGAGGTCGAGGTTGACATAGAAACAGGAGTCGTATCGTTAATCGACCAAATGAGTGGCGTGGATGCCGGAAAGGTAGTAAATCCGCTGGGGCTTAAGAATCAGGTCGAATCTTTCTATCCGGGCATCGATATGGCGCTCATGGAAGAGACTGTATGGGATTCGAACGACAATCGCATCCTCACGGCCAACATGGTCGATTACAAGACGCGTACATTTAATGACGTCGCGCACCATGACATGGTAGTTTTGGAATCCTTCAAGGATAAAGAATCGGTATTCCCGTTCGGCGCGATGGGTATCGCGGAACCTTGCATGACGCCGAGCGGGCCCGCGGTACAGATGGCGCTGTACAATGCCACCGGTGTGGAAGTATTGGAATATCCCTTCACCCCGCAACGAGTTTTAGCCGCGTTGAAGAAAAAGGAGGAATGCAAATGAAATCCTTTAAGCACGTAAGGCCCTCGACGATTTCAGAGGTTTCGTCCATATTGAATAAGGAAAAAGCCGTCATGCTAGCTGGAGGCACGGACTTGCTGGGCGTACTGCGAGAAAGGATATTGCCGGCATATCCAGATAAAGTTGTTAGCTTGAGCGGACTAGATGAATTGAAATACATTAGCGAGGAAAAGGGTGTCTTAAAAATCGGAGCGATGACAACGCTCAACGAGCTTGAAAAATCGGACCTCGTTAAAGAAAAACTGCCTGTCCTCACTGAGGCCGCACATAGCATCGCGTCTCCCATATTGCGTAATTCGGCTACGGTAGGCGGCAATCTCTGCCAGGATACCCGCTGCTGGTATTACCGATACCCCCATAGCATAGGGGGGAGAGTGAACTGCGCCCGCAAGGAAGGAAACCTTTGCTACGCGATGATGGGTGAAAACCGTTATCACTCCATATTCGGCGCTGCGCGTGTAAACGACCCGCCATGCAGGGAGAAATGCCCAGCTTGTACTGATATCGCCGGTTACATGGAAAAATTGCGTACTGGTGATATCGACGGTGCGGCACAGACAATCATGGACGTGAATCCAATGCCGGCCATCACGAGTCGTGTCTGCGCCCACTTCTGCCAGGAAGGGTGCAACCGCCTGCGATACGACGAAAGCCTCAACATCGGCTCGATCGAACGCTACGTCGGGGATTACATTTTAGCGAACGCGGATCGATTTATGAAGGCGCCGGGATCGGAAAAAAACAAAAAAGCTTCCATTGTCGGAACCGGCCCCGCAGGCCTGACAGCGGCGTACTATCTTCGCAAACATGGATACAGCGTGACTATGTACGAGCGAATGAAAGAAGCCGGCGGCTGCCTCATGTATGCGATACCCGCATATCGCTTGCCCAAAGACATTGTGCGCAGGTTTGTGGCAGCGCTCGAGAATATGGGTGTTGAGATCCGGTGCGGCGTCTCTGTCGGTACTGACGGTCTTTCCATGGAGGAAATATATCAAAAGTCGGACTGCGTCATGCTGGATACCGGCACATGGAAACGCCCGCTCATTGGCGTGGCTGGCGAGGAACTTACGCGTTTTGGGCTCGATTTCCTTGTCGATGTAAATAACTTCATTCACGAACGCCCCGGTGCAGATGTTATAGTCGTTGGTGGCGGCAACGTGGCGGTCGACGTCGCCATAACCGCAAAGCGCCTTGGCGTCCCCAAGGTTTCTATGGTATGCCTGGAGAAAAGAGAAGAGATGCCGGCTGGCATTGAAGAAATAGAACGCGTCTTGGAAGAGGGTGTGGATCTGGTCAACGGATGGGGGCCCAAACGGATCCTGCATGGCCCAGGTGGAGTGAACGGGGTTGAGTTCAAGAAAGTCACGAGCGTGTTTGATAAAGCGGGCAAATTCGCGCCACGATACGACGAAGAAAAACTCATGGAGGTCAAAGGGGACGTTGTCCTGATGGCCATTGGTCAAAAGGCAGATCTCGGCTTTCTGGAGGGTGAATTTCAAGTAGAGACTGAACGAGGACGGATTAAAGCAGTGGAAGGCAGCAACACCAGTGTAGAAGGCATATTTGCCGGCGGAGACGTGACAACCGGTCCGGCAACTGTCATACAAGCTGTCACTGCTGGAAGAAACGCATCTGTCTCAATGTCCGAGTACATGTGCGGTGACCTCGATATAACCTCACCCGCTCCATGTCTGCACAGGTTTGACCCAATCAGCCGCCGTCGCGATCCGGCGGTCAAACAGAGAGTCGCGACGACCTCCGAGCGTTCGCTTGAGAAAGAGGACGCATCAGGCATCTCCGAAACGGATTTGCAAAAGGAGATCGCCCGTTGTTTTAACTGCGGTTGCATGGCTGTCAATCCTAGCGATCTCTCAAACGTGCTCATCGCATTGGATGCGTTCATTGTGACAAACATGCGCCGTATCAGCGCGGAGTCGTTCTTCACGACCGATACCAGGGTTCCCAGGACGCTTGAGCCAGGCGAAATTGTGCTTGAGGTGGAAATACCCCTTCCTGCCAAGGAGACGATTCTGCGGTACGACAAATTCAGGTTGCGTAAATCGATTGATTTCGCGGTGTTGTCGCTCGCCACCGCGTATACCGTAAGAAACGGGTACATCGCCGATGCCCGCGTTGTGTTAGGGGCAGCCGCCCCAATTCCTATGCGCATGTATGATGTCGAGCGATTCCTGATCGGGAAAATTCCTTCCGAAGCAGCCGATGAAGCGGCCGAACTCGCCCTGAAAGACGCACTCCCGATGGAGAATAATTCTTATAAGATAGACATAGCGAAGGTTCTTATGAAACGCTCCCTCGCGTTTTAGAAAATAAGGTTTATTTACGAGCTTTGTTGTAGGCATTGAATCCGCGTTCTATATGTTAAAAGAGGAGGGGCAGAAAGATGGTGGATTCGAAAACCAGAGGTTACGTCGGCGCTTTTGTCGTAGGTGGCGCGATTGGAATGATAGGCCAGGTGATCATGGATATCTATATTTTCCTAGAAGTTCCGTATGCTGTTTTGTTCATGATTTTTACGCTCGCGTGCGCTGGTGCCTTGCTCGCTAATATCGGCATGTACCAAAAGATCGCGGCTTTTGGTGGGATGGGGGCGGACATGCCTATGTGCGGGCTCTCGGCAGGCATTGCTTTTGTCATAGCCGGAGCACGGGCAAAGGGGGCGTCTCCCGGCAAAGCGGTTATCGCGGGCATGACAGCTCCTGCCATCATTTTTGGAAGCGGGTCTGTTCTTGCGTTAATCCTTGCGGCCGCCGGATAATAATTGGCTATCTGCGTAAGTGGAGGTGTCTTGAATGATCTATGCGAAAGCATTCATCGCGAGCGGGCTGCTCTGCCTAATCGGGCAGTTGCTTATGGCTAACACAAAATTGGGATTTGTCAGGATATTCACCATAGGTATATGTTCGGGCGTCGTGCTTACAGCCTTCGGACTAATGACGCCGATTGTCAATTTCGGCCTTGGCGGCATTATAGTCTCTGTCGTAGATGCCGGCGAAGCCCTGTATGCCGGATTTCGCACGGCAATGGACGGTAATTTTTCGCCGATCATCGGCTTTTGGATAATGATCGCCGGCGTTTTTAGCGTAGGTATAATATCCGGCCTAACGATGGGCCTGTCTTCTAAAAACAAAGCCGTCAATGATAAAGAAAACACGTCAGGCGCCTGACGCGAAGTGTCAGCGGCGGAGTTCATGTGCCACGAGACGCTTTATTAACACTGGGTAGAATTACACTGCATCGCTTATTGACATCGCTCTGAAATGTTGCTAGCATCTGCCTGTTTTTAACAGCGGATGCTAGCTGTTTGTTTTTTGGGGGTGATGTGGTGGCGCGGAAGGTCGGCAATCTTTGCAGGGATAGATTTTTGTTAGTGTCGGTGATTTTATTCGCCGTCTCGACGCTGTCGATCTCTTGTTTGTCTTTCACATATTGCGCCCGTCCGGATTTCATAAGCGGTTCTCCCGCTTCCCCGGTTGTTTTCGGCGCCGGTGAGGCACAGGGGAGCGGAGGCACGTTTTTAGGCGCGGCGGGCCCGTTTAATATTGACCTCTTTGCCGGCGTGTCCCCTTCGTATGACTACGAGAAGACTGCGTCGCGTCATCAGTCGGAGATCGACAGGAGAACGGTGCGCGAGGTGGAAAGCGCGTCGTTCCACGTACTGCGCCACACGCTGAAAGCCTATGAGACCGAGTACCTGCGATCCGATGTCTCGCGCAGGGCAGGCAGTTCGTCCGATGTAAGGGATTGGCGGAAGGCCATAGAACGGATCCTCCCATCTTAATTTCATTTCTAGTTCAAAATCACAGTTAGAGAAAAAGACGGGTTAAATTGACAAAGTGTTGACGTGCCTCCCGCGGGCGCTATTCGTCGCTTCGGGGCTGTCTGTATTTGATTTACTTATATGATAGGAGTTCGTTTATGATGATGAAGATTACGTTTCCATGGTTTGGCGAAGATGACTCCATAACGATAGACCATCTGAGCTATCTGCGCGGCGTTCACGGCATATCGGCGACCGTCCGTTCTTTTTGTTCAATTTGTCCGCTTCCTGGAGAGCTGCTGCCGGCCGAGTCCGTTTCAGAGATGCGCGATAACGCGGAGGCGTGCGGATATGCCTTAGAGGTTCTGGAAGACCTCCCGGTGCATAGGGACATAAAACTCCGCAGCGGCAGCTTTGAGCGTTATATAGACAATTACAGGGAAAACATAGCCCGTCTTTCGATGGCAGGCATCCGAAATATATGCTACGGCTTCGCGCCAGAGCCGGATGACGCCTTCAGAACGCTGGGCCGCGACCGGCTATGGGAAAACCTGGAGTCTTTCGTGAGAGAAATACTTCCTGTCGCGCAGAGTAACCGCGTCAATATGGCGTTCCGCTTTGATGAACCGTTTGAACCGAACTCAGGAATAGCAGGGAAAGAGCGGCTCATAGGAGACGAGGTGGACATTGACAGATTCCTCGCCTTCCACGGGGATCCGCGCCACGGCATAGCGATGTCCGGCGCGGCCGCCGGGTCTTCCGGTTTCGACGCTTACCTGGGGATGATAAACAAGTACGGGACGATGGACCGTATTCACTACGCGTTGCTCCGCGATGTGCGGGTAAGCAAGGACGGTTCTTTCACGGAGACGGCGCACTGTTCGCCGTATGATTCGGGAGGTATGGTTAGAATATTGACGGCCTACCACGAGATCGGATTCGGCGGTTGCGCCCGTTACGACCACAGCAGGATGAATCTGTCGGGCGAGCCGAACATCGGCCTGTATGACAGGATGGTCGGCACTATGTACGTGACCGGTATTCTGCTCACGCTCGCGGCGCGAATAAACGTGACGCCAAAGGAGAAGATAGCCTAACGAGCGGTCATCTCTTTGACGGAGAAGAAGATGATCCAGAGCGATCCGCTGTATCCTATGATGAGAGCGAGGCAGACCGCGGCGGAGAGCATGTCCTTCGCGCGTCTGATCTCCTCGCGATAGGTGCTTCCGACCACGTGGTCGATGAAAATTTCCATTGCGGAGTTGACGAGTTCCAGCGTGATGGGCAGAAGACAGGCCAAGAAGACGAGGACGACCTGCGCGCCTTCGCACCCAAGTATGACGGAGGCCGTGACTGTTATCACGAGCGCCATCGTCTCCTGCATTATGGCTTTCTCCTTTATGAACGCAACCCTGAAGCCGTTGAGCGAGTTGAGAGTTTTGCGAAAAAGGCTGCTGTTCTTCCAGTCTTTAGTAGTCAATTCCGTTCAATCCTCTTCCCTTACTGGACCGATCATAAACGCCGCCATCAAAATTTTTTAACGTCAGGTTCCTCATCACAAATCAATATAAGCGAGGCATTATACAGGCCTCGCCCTATCTCGTTGTCATATTGAACCCCGGGCAGACGCGTTCAGGCGCGGGGAACTGTATTATGAAGGCCGCGCTATTTCTCCTCTTCCGCGGCTATCTTCAGCACCTGTCTGCCGCGATAGTAACCGCAGTTTCCGCACGCGCGATACGTCTGTATGATCTCACCGCAATGCGCGCACACGGTATGGGCCGGCGCGGACAGCGCGCCAAGAAACTTCGCCTTGCGGTTGTGCGTGCGGGCGTGGGAGATTCTTCTTTTTGGAGTTGCCATTGTATTCCCTCCTCTACTCCTGGAACTTCAGAAAACTGCGATATTATACATCAAGATCGCGAAGGACGGCAAGGCGCGGATCCATATTGTCATCGCGGCAGCCGCAATCGCCTTCGTTTTTATCCCGGCCGCATATCGGGCAGAGGCCCTTGCACCCCGCGGAGCAGAGCGCCCTCTCGGGCAAGCAGAGCAGCAGGACTTCCCACACGCACTGTGTAATGTCCAGCTCCGCCTGAAAGCTGTCCACCTGTATCACGTCTATTTCCTCGTCCTCGCTCCCTTCGTCCTCGTCCCGCGCGTCCTTTAACGGGCGCAGCGAAAAGAGATACTTTAACTCTCCCGCCGCGTCGACGTGGGTTTCGCGGAGGCAGCGGGAGCAGGGCAGACAGAAAGAGGCGCGTACGGAGACCGAGGCCAGTATCCTCTCGTTCGCGAACGAAAAGCGGGCGCTTGCCGCGACAGGGCCGTTCGGAGCGTACTCCTGCCCCCAATGTTCAATGGGCGCGCACAACTCCAGTTCGAACGTCTCGTCGAGGGGTTCGCCGTTTTTCGGTATTCTGGACAGTAACACCTTGCAGTTCCAACTGTCCGGGGGGGCTTTGATGTTTTTCACGTATGTACCGCCGTTTATTTTGCCAGTCTCTGGGTGTCCCTCGCGATAAGAAGTTCCTCGTTCGTTGGGACGACCAGCACCTTCACCTTCGAGTCGTCGGCGCTGATTATCGCCTCTTTGCCGCGAAGGCCGCCGTTCTTGGAGTCGTCCAGCTTGACGCCCATGAACTCCAGACCGGATATTACAGACTTACGGGTCAGGTCGCTGTTCTCGCCGATCCCGGCGGTGAATACGATCGCGTCGATTCCGCCCATGACAGCGGCGTATGCGGCGATGTACTTCTTAACGGATCTGTACAGTATGTCGCAGGCGAGCTTGGCGCGCTCACTGCCGTCCTCAGCCGCCTTCTCAACGTCGCGCAGGTCGCTCGAAACGCCGGAGACGCCGAGCAAGCCGCTCTTCTTGTGCAGAATGTCGCTTAACTCGGACGCGCTGCTCCCTAGCTCCATGATGTGAAGCAGCACGGACGCGTCGACGTCCCCGCAGCGGGTGCCCATAAGAACCCCGCAGCTCGTGCCCATTCCCATGCTCGCGTCGACGCTCCTGCCGCGGTCTACCGCGGCCAGTGAACTGCCGTTACCCAGGTGGCACGTGACTATCTTGAGTGACTCAATTGATTTGCCGAGTATCTCCGCGGCCCTCGCGGAGACAAAGTCGTGGCTCGTCCCGTGGAACGAGTAGCGGCGCACACGATCCCTCTCGTAATACTCGAACGGTATGCCGTATACATAGGCCTCGCGCGGCATTGTCTGGTGAAACGCTGTGTCGAAAGCCGCGACGTTCGGCACGCCGGGCAGCATCTTCTGCATGGCGTAAATGCCCATCAGGTTCGCCGGGTTATGGAGCGGAGCGAGCGGTACGCACTCCTCGATGCTTTTGATAACGTCGCTCGTTATGAGCACCGATTTGGCGTTTTTCTCTCCGCCGTGTACGACGCGGTGTCCGACAGCCGTTATCTCTCCGAGGTCGCTGAGTACGCCGGTCTCGGGCCCGGTCAGCAGATCGAGCACGATCTTTATGGCCTGGGAGTGATCCTGAATGTCGGGTTTGTGAACGGTTGAACTCTCGCCTTTCGTGTGTTTCACGAGCGAGCCGCCTATACCTATCCTCTCAACCAGTCCCTTTGCCAAGACAACTTCGCCCTTCATATCGAACAGCTGATACTTAAGAGAGGAACTGCCGCAGTTTAAAACGAGAATCTTCATAATTACACATGAACCTCCTTGACCGATTCGCTCCTCGAACGTAATGTATCTCAAGAGGAGTCGAGAGCGCTTGAACGCAGTCGGAATTATAGCAGAATATAACCCCCTTCACAGGGGGCACGCATATCATATCAGGAAATCGCGGGGACGTGGCGGGTTTAATGCCGTAATATCAGTAATTTCATCGAATTTTGTCCAGCGCGGTCTGCCGGCTGTTGCGGACAAAAGCGTCAGGGCGGCGATGGCGATCGAGAGCGGCGTCGATCTCGTGCTGGAACTCCCCGTTGTGTTCTCGTCGCATAACGCTGGCGTCTTCGCAAACGCGGCGGTCGATATCCTGGCGTCCACGGGTCTCGTCTCCGGCGTCTCCTTCGGGATGGAGACACCGGATTTGCCTGCGCTCAGCGCTTTGGCCGACTTGCTGAACGAGGAGCCGCGCTCCTTTAAAACATCCCTTAAAAAATTTCTGCGCGAGGGGTATTCGTTTGTCCAGTCGAGAAGCATGGCGCTGGACGAGTCCGTACCGGGCGCGCTCGATCTGCTCAAGAGCCCGAACAACAATCTCGCGTTAGCCTACGTGAAGCGCGTCCGCGAGAAAAATTACAATATCGAACCTTTTGCTGTCGAGCGTATCGGAGCTGGTTTTCACGAGGAGGAATTGCCCTCTGTGACAGGAAATGATATCGGCGCTCACATCGCCAGCGCCGCCGCGATAAGGAGCCTTCTTTGCGCCGGAAAACAGGACGAAAGAGACAAACAAAAACTTGCGTATTCCATGATGCCGGACGCGTGCGCCGCTTTGCTTCGCGAGGCTTGGGACGGCGGGCGGCTCGCGCTTGGCGGCGGGCGTCTGTGGCGGGCGGTGAGGCAGGCCCTTCTCCGCGCCGGGGCGGAAGGTCTCAGGGAAATTTCGGAGATGGGGGAGGGGCTGGAGAACAGGATGATCGCAGCCGCCTGGAGGTCGGAGTCGTTCGAATCGTTCGTGGAAAGCTGTGTTACCCGCAGGTACACGAAGGGGAGGATTCAGCGTCACTGCGCGCACCTGCTGATAGGTTTGAGCCACGAGGAGAGCCGCGCCTTTCAGAGGAGCGGCCCGGCATACATAAGGGTCCTCGGAGCGAACGAAACGGGCAGGAGCCTGCTTGCGCTCATGCGCGACACGGCGTCACTGCCGGTGATATCGCGCGCGCACGTCCCCAAAGGCCGCCCGGATGTTTTGTCTGTATCCGGGGCAGCCAAGATGATGGAAATAGAACACAGGGCGGCGGAGCTGTGGGAGATGCTGACCGACCGCCCTGAAATACGCGCCGAAGCGAGGCGCGTCCCGCTCATGGCCGGGAAGCGGCGATAAAATTTTATGACTATACAATTGTTTCGGGAAAGAGATGACGGACCGGCGAACGAACGCAGCGAATTGGCGGCCGACATGGATGTCGGGCGAGCGAATCAGCTCAGGACAGAGGTGTATGAGCGGTCCAATTCGCGAAGTGAGTCGCCGGTCCGTCATCTCGGGTTCATCATTATGAGACAATTGGATAGTTATATTTTTTAATCCAGAAAATTAAAGTGCTTCAACCTCAGGCGGCATTCGTCGGGGCCGAGGAGTTGCGCGACCTCGAAAACCCCAGGGCTCACCTTGCGGCCGGTGAGCGCCCAGCGCAGAGGAAGGGCTATTTCCTTGAGAGACGCGCCGTTTGTCTCGCACCAATTTCTGGCGAAGGCTTCCATTTCTTGAGACTTCCACTTCGGAATGGACATAAACAGAGCGAAGAATTTTTTCAGCGTATCCCTCTGCTCAGGTGAGATTTCACTTGCGTCGTACCGTTCCTTGACGGGGGAGAAATCCACGAAATAGTCGCTGAACATGGCCAGCTCATTTGTGGTCCTGCCCCTGGCGCCCATCAGCGTGAGCGCGTCCATGAGGTACTGCTCTGAGTGCTTTTCGGGATGGAGCCCGAGTTCCGCCCAGAACGGCTCGACGATCTTCTTCTTGATGGCTGGATCCATGATCTTGAGGTGTTCCTGGTTCACGAAGTTGAGCTTGTCCATATCGAAGACGGCCGGTTTTTTAATCACCTTGGACAGCTCGAATGACTTTGCGGCCGTGCCCCTGTCGAATATTTCGACGCCGCCGCCCGGCGCCCACCCCAGCAGCGCAAGGAAGTTGAAGACGGAGTCCGGCAGGTAGCCCATGTCATTGTACTCGAAAACGCTCGTCGCCCCGTGACGCTTGGAAAGTTTCTTCTTGTCCTTGCCCAATATCATCGGCAGGTGAGCGAAGTTTGGCGTCTCCCACTCGAGGGCGCGATAGATGAGCATCTGCTTCGGCGTGTTCGAGATGTGATCCTCCCCGCGTATTACCCAGTTGATGTCCATTTCGTGATCGTCCACAACGACAGCGAAATTGTACGTTGGCATCCCGTCCCTCTTGATGATGACGATGTCCTTTACCGACCCGTCCGGGCTCATGGACGCCTTCTCGCTCTGTATCTTGATCTCGCCGTATATCGCGTCGTCCAAGACGAGGTTCACGCCGACAGGTGTCTTAAAGATAACGGCGTCGTCCTCCCTGTATGCGAGGCCCGATTCAAGGAGCTGGTCCGCGTATTTTCTGTAAAGATCCATTCTCTCCGATTGACGGTAGGGCCCGGCCTCACCGCCGATATCGGGCCCTTCGTCCCAGTCTAAGCCAAGCCACTTGAGTCCGGCCATAATCGTGTCCTCGTACTCGGCTGTCGATCTCAGGGCGTCCGTGTCCTCGATGCGCAATATGAACGTGCCGCCGCTGCGTCTGGCCCAAAGCCAGTTAAACAGCGCCGTATGCGCGCCGCCGATGTGAAGCGCCCCTGTTGGGCTGGGGGCGAAGCGAACCCTTACTTTTCCGTCTTTACTCATCCTCTTGAAGACTACCTCCAAAGTTTGCGAATTGGTATATTGCGCCACTCTCTATTATAATGGAGCCGATTGAAATTATACATCAACGGAGGTTCGCCTGTGGAGAATGATAAAAAAGAAAAAGTACTGCTTATAGACGGACACGGACTCGCCTTCAGGGGGTTTTACGCGATACCCGAGATGAACGCTCCGGACGGGACGCCGACCAACGCGATTTTTGGCTTCATTAATATGCTGATAAAGGCGATGGATCAGTGGAGGCCCGACAGGACGGCGCTCTTCTTCGATCCGCACGGGCCGACCGCGCGCAACGCGATGTACGGCGCTTACAAAGAAGGACGCGCCCCTACCCCCGAGTCCTTCAAGCCGCAGATGCCGCTCATAATGGAATTGTCCCGCGTCTTGGGCTTCCCCGTTTTTGTGGAGGATGGGACGGAGGCCGACGATCTCATCGCGGCGACCGCGACGGCCGCGGCGACCGCGGGGATGGATGTGATCATCCTGTCCGCGGACAAGGACCTGCTGCAGACGCTTCGCCCGGGCGTTACCCTCGCCAGGCCCACGAAGGGCATCACGGAGTTCAAGCTGTATGACGAAGCGAGCTTCACTGAGGAGTACGGTTTTCCCCCCAAGGCTATGGCGGACTATCTGGCGCTGGTCGGCGACTCCGTCGATAATATCCCCGGCGTGCCCGGCATTGGGGATAAGACGGCCCGTTCGCTTCTCGCGTCGCACGGCGCGCTGGGCGCCATATACGAGGCGCTGGACTCGCTTACGGGGAGCCAGAGGAAGAAGCTGGAAAGCGGCAGGCAATCGGCTTTCCTGAGTTATGATTTGATCGTGCCGCAGAGCGTGCGGCCTATGCCTGTAGATCTCCTGCGGAAGAATGCGCCGGATGCGGCAGCCGCGTATGATCTTTGCGCTCGTCTCGGTCTCAAGCGGCTCATATCCCGCCTTGGGCTGGACGAGTCCGCTTCCGGGAACGGTCCAACGCGGCGTCCGCATGACGCCTTGACGCCGCTGGAGGCCGACGCAAGCGTCGTATTTGGAGGGGAAACGCTGATTTTATCCCGGGACCCCGACATCGCGATGACGCTTTCGGGCGAGTTCGCCGAGCTGTCCGGGGAGACTATGACGGCTTTTATCGAGTGGCTCTCTCCAGAGCGGCCGGAAAAAAAAGAAAAAAAGCTGATCCTGGCCGGGTACGGGAACTGGCTGCAAAAGATCCCGGCTCTGTCCGCGCGCCCGCGGATGATTCGGGACGTCGAAATCGCGCACTATTTCCTTCACCCGGACGCGAAGGCTCACGATCTGGCGTTTATATCGGGCGAGTCCGGCGTAAAAACGGGCGCGCCCGGCGCGGTCCGCATACTGGAGATGTGGCGCGCTTTCGCCGCGAATCCGCGCTCCGGGTCAATGGAGAGCGTAATGGAGGAGATTGACGCCCCGTTGGTACCGGTACTTGCCGCGCTCGGCTCAAACGGCATTTATGCCGATCCGGGCCGTCTGCGCGAACTGGATGATGAACTCAAAGCGCATATCTCTCAAGTGGAGCGGGATATCTGGAACGCGGCCGGTGGGATTATAAACCTGAACTCGACAAAGCAGGTAGGCGAACTGCTATTCGAGAGGCTCAGACTGCCGGCGGTCAAGAAGACAAAGACCGGTTACTCGACGGACGTAGGCGTTCTGGAGGAGCTTTCGCGCCTCCCGGCGCCGCTCTGCGATATTCCGCGCAAGATGCTCGACTTTCGCGAGTGTTCAAAAATGTCCTCCGGTTTCGTGCACCCCTTTTTAAAGCACGCGGCCTTATCTCCCGATGGCAGAATACATTCGACCTTCCTGCACACCGCGACGGGAACAGCGCGGCTCGCGAGCCGCGACCCCAATGTTCAGAATCTGCCGGTGTTCGGGGAGTGGGCCGTAAAGTTCAGGCAAGCGATCAGGCCAGGGGAATACGGCGGGACGCCCCGCGTATTCGTCGCGGCGGACTACTCTCAGATCGAACTGCGCGTCTTGGCTCACCTGTCAGGCGAGGAGCGTTTGCTTGAAGCGTTCCTCAATAACAGGGACATACACCGGGAGACAGCCTCGTGGGTATTCGGCGTCCCGCCGGAAGATGTAACGCCGGAGCAGAGACGATTCGCGAAGACGGTGAACTTCGGCCTTCTGTATGGGATGGGCGCGCACGGTCTAGCCGAGAGAATGGGGATATCGAGGTATGAGGCGGCAGGATTGGTCGACAGGTACTTTTCGGCTCTGCCCAGGGTGAAGGACTATATAGAGGAGAGCGCGAACGAGGCCAAGGCCAGGGGCTATACCATTTCGGAGTTTGGCCGCGTCAGGTCCCTCGCCGAGGTCACCACGGTAGAGGGCCGCGGCGGGAATTCCATCGGCAGGGTTGCCGTGAACACGCCGATACAGAGCGCCGCCGCCGACATAGCCAAAATAGCGCTTATCCGCTTTCAGGCGATCATCGCCGGCAGTCACCCGGACACACTGCTCGTTCTGCAGGTTCACGACTCGCTTATCTGCGAGACACCGCTCGATGCGGCCGATGAGATCGAGTCTCTGTTGGTTAAAACAATGGAAAGCGTGAAGTGTATAAAAATTCCTCTGAAAGCGGAGTCCAAACGCGGTTACTCGTTAGCCGACGTTTAGAAGCGCGATAAAATGGCTTGTCGGCTTGTTTTGACATAAGCGGGGAATCATAGTATCATCACTCGGTTGCGGCTGTCGGTTTGTGATTGAAAGCAATGAGTCAGAGCATTATTAAGGGGGATATTTCATATTATGATGCAATATTTTAGAAAAAATGTCAGATGGATTATGTTGATTATAGTGATCCTGTTTGTGGTATCATGTTTCGCCGGATATGGAATGTACACCGGCGGACGCGGCGACGGGACAGGCGACTATGTCGTGGCGCGCATTGACGGCGATCGCGTGATGCGGTCCCAGGTCGAGTTAGAGGTCGGGCGGATGATTCAGAGCATGGGCCTGGAGCAAGGCGTCACATCTGAGGATTACCCGTCGCTTCGTTCCAGCGTTCTTGATCAGCTGGCTATCATAAAGAATCTCGACAAAGAAGTAAAAGAGCGTAAGATAACGGTCACCAAGGATGAGATAGAATCGACTTTAAGCAACATAGAGAACTCATTCCCGACGAGGGAGCTTTTCCTCCAGCAGATGCAGGCGGCCGGTATGGACGAGCGCAAGCTCAGGAGCAGCATAGAGGAGCAGATTCTGCGTCAGAAGGTCTTTGAGGAAGTAACCGCCTCCGCGTCGACAGACGAACAGGAGAAGCGCACGTTCTACGATACGATGAAGAACTTTGCGTTCCAGAGACCGGAGGGTTTCAACGTCAACGTGGCTCACTTCGCCACGGAGGAGTCCGCCGCGGCCGCGAGAAAATCGATATCGGGCGGCCAGGCATGGAATACCGTCATGGAGGCCGCGTCGGCGGATGTACTCGACTACTCCCCATACGAGTCTCCGATCTTAGCGCCGCTCGACCAGCTGACCGGCCCCCTCGAATCCCTAAAGGATCAGCCCATAAACAAGGTTACGGATGTGGTGAAGCTCGCCGACGGCGATTTCCTCCTCGCCCTCAAGCGCTCGAAAGAGGCGGCCAGAACATCTTCCTATGACGAGGTAAGCGCCGATATAGAGCAGATGGTTTTAGGCCAGAAGCGCCAAGGCTTGCAGACGAATTTCCTTCAGGAACTGAGGAACAAGGCTGATGTGCAGATTGTGGACGACACCATCTTCAGCAAACCCGAGGCCGTGCCTGCCATAATTTCCGACGACGCGGCGGCAGGCGGCGCCGAAACCGATGAAGTACCCGCGGACGCGCTGTCAGAAGACGCCGCCGTAAAGACAGAGTAAACCATTGCCAGCGCGCGCGGCTCTCAAGCTCGTAAAAACTCGTAAAAACTCGTAAAGAGCTTGACAGTGAGAAGCGCTCGAAATAGAATAGCACCCATGCGGTGAGGTGGCCGAGAGGCTGAAGGCACTCGCCTGCTAAGCGAGTAGGGTGACTAAAATCGCCCTCCAGGGTTCGAATCCCTGCCTCACCGCCAGATTTAAATTCAAGCCAAGTGAACGATAGCCCTGAATCCAGAAATAACAAGGATTCAGGGCTTTTTCGTAAGCTGGTAAATTGATGTAAATTGCCTTAAAGTGAATTTGAC
>JAISYM010000100.1 GCA_031269875.1 Synergistaceae bacterium | reverse complement strand
TGAGGAGAGAAGACCCCTTAAGCGCTGTTTGATTGGCATATGGTACATAATCAGTGTCGGCGGCGATATTATGCAAAACGTTCGCCGTCGGCAGAATAAAGCTGCCCGATTGCGTCCCGGTCGTGCTCGTGACTGTGAAAGGACCTGTAGTGGAATACAGAGGAGTTGGATCAGACTCATAGTATGCTGTTATCAAGTTAAGATTAGCAGTGGTGGTATCCGGCGTTATAATGCTGCCGCTGACAACCGCCCACGCTGTCCCCGCTGCGATAATAGCTATTACCGCAAACAAAGCGTAAATCGTTTTTCGAGAATGAAACTTCATTCACTTTCCTCCTTCCAAAATCTTCCGGGGAACTTGTGGCGCATATACCACTCCCCGTAAGCTCTTGCGGCGCTTCATTTTCCCGCGCCTCTCCATACGCGCAGCAACAAATCACAGCGTTGCCCTTGCAGTCTTCTAACTACCACCCCCTGACTCCCGTTCTTTCGCCTGGTAGTAATGAGGCCTTTTTATCAATGATAATATCACTTTGGCACAGCTCGCGTAAAACCTTGCCTCTTATTGCCGCGACACAGTATACACGATATCACTAAATAACATAATGCAATCCGGGACATAAATATGACGCAACGGACGAAAACGATAATATATCACGACGCGAACCCTTGCAATTTCTCAATCAAGCGCCGCTGCGCGTCAGGACTCATATACGCTGGTATTCTGAGTTTTTGCCGCCTTCTGCGTATCGCGGAGAGCGAGCATCCGACATAACTGCCCACAGTCCGATCGTCCAATTTCCCCAGGTATGAATCCCACCGCTTCCAGTCTATCCTGTCATTCTTTGAAAACGGCTTGATTCCCAGCATCCCTCTCCTCTGCTCAACAGCGACGAGCGAACACCCTATGAGCTTCGCCGTCTCGCGGTCACGGGCTTTCCCCAGCTCTTTGTCCCATTTTGCCCAGTCTATCCGGGCGTGTCTGTTGAACGCCGGTACGTGAAGTTTAGCGCGTCTTTTTTCCACCGGGCGTATCGAACACCCAATTTTTTTCGCTACTTCCCAATCCGGCGCTGTGCCGAGAAGCTTGTCCCACGCCTCCCATTCGATTTTTCGCGGCTTCCCCCTGTGCCCGGATTCCCGAAACGCCCCGATGCCAAGTTCTCTGCGTCTTTTTTGTACCGTCGTCACCGCGCGGTCCATCTTCCGCGCCAAGCTCTGATCCGTCTCTTTTCCCAACTTTTCGTCCCACGCCGTCCAGTCGATAAAATTATTCGTATAGGCCGGCATTTTAAGTTTTCTGCGTCTGTTGATGACAGTATCCTCAGAGCATCCGATGATTTCCGATAGTTTTTTATCCGGCATCATACCCAGATACCCATCCCATACGCTCCAATTCAACCCGTCCGACACCCGAATCACTCCTTGACATAAAGGCCTTGTCGAGATTTTCGTATAAACGCGCACTACGGCTGCATCTTCATCAGGGACAAAATTCCGTTATACGGTTCGTTATACAGAAAAAATCTCCCTATAAAGCCCCCAAAAACCAAAATCCGCACAAACCCACGTGAATTTTTCCGAATTTACTCGCTTGACTAATCGTGAATGGCATTATACAGGTATATAGAAGATGTGTAAATGCGCGCCACAGCCTTCTTCTTTTTGCGGCGCAAAACAATAATATCCAAAAAACTGGCACCTGGCGCAAAAAAATCGGACCGTATAATGAAATCAGAGGGAATTAAGCGTCGGAGAAATTATACAACTTATTATACGGTTTCGAGTGAGATTGATATCACGGCGCGTCAAGAGATATCCAAGAGATACCATAAGGTGTACTATAAAAT
Organism: Synergistaceae bacterium; assembly: GCA_031269875.1. Lineage (GTDB taxonomy): Bacteria > Synergistota > Synergistia > Synergistales > Synergistaceae > JAIRNC01. The sequence continues at coordinate 26,381 of JAISYM010000100.1, read as the reverse complement.
ATACTATATAACAATCGGAGGATTACCCGTGAGCGAACTGGAAGCTAAGGAGTACAGGCTGTTGATCGGGAGCGGTACGAATAGGGCGGTGAGGGCGGTTATCGCTGTGCTGTGCGCTGTCCTTCTTTTAGGCGAGATGCCCGTGAATTATCTCGCAATATCCGGGGACGGGGTGCTCTTGGCGTCGCCCGTGCCTAACGGCGCTCCTTTTATCACGACCTACGTCCATTCTGTCGAGAAAACCCCCGTGATAGATCTGTACCGGATAGTCGGGGGGAAAATATGGATTTGGGAGGAGTATGTGCGGTCGCACAACGCCGGACTGCCGTTCAGCGCTCCGGAACACGGATCTTTTATAATGGACTCCGGGTGGATGACCGTCCGGGGAGGGCGGCGCGCGATGGAACGCATCGCCTACAGGATAGGGAACGCCGAAATAGGACAAAACAGATGGCGTCTGCCGCCGTACTTCGTCAGCGCATACGAGAAATATCCGTCGAGGCGGGTGTTTATAGAGTCATTCGTCAGGAAATTTCGGGACGCCCCCCTCACTGGATGGCCAGAAGAAAGCATCCTGCGGCGGTAAGGGCTGCCGGAGCGAATCTCCAGAGCAAAGCGCTCTCTTTGGGGGCGTGCGCGCGCCTCGCAAACAGAAAGCTCACGAGGCAAGCCAGGATGAAAAGCGAAGCGGGCGTCAGCATTGCCAGCATACGCGGCGACTGCCACCCAAAAATCGAAAAATCTATGGGCGCGAACGTTATCGCCAAAAAGCCGGAGAACGAGTACGCGATCAGCTTAAAGGCCGCGCCGCTTAACTCCGATTGAATGAAAGACCAGACTAACCCAACAGCCGCCAAACACATCGCTAACGCGGCGGTAAACCCGCAAAGGCGCAATATCATCGAGTACCCTTCTATTGAAAAGAGCTTGCCGGGCACACCCGTTTTGCTCATAAAGAGACTCATCGCGGCCGAGGCCGCTATGATGGACGCGATCAGGATCACCCGGCCGGCGCGCCGCGCGAAAGACCGTTCCGGCGCGATTACGACAGCCGCTATTATGGACGGCAGCCATACCTCGGAGCCTAAACCGAGAGGATAAAGGAGCGAGACCCCGCTCCACGGCAGGGCACAGGCGGAGGTAAGCGCCAAAAGGGAAGCTGCGGCATCCCTTTTGCTTACGCGCCACCAGCGCGGGTTTATCATCTCCTCAGGCGCAAACAGGGCAAGCGTCAGCGCGATATAGAGCAAGAGCGCCGTCATAACGACGATTCAGCCCAAGTAACGCGAGATGACATCTTGGCCCGCGAATGAACAGTAGCCCAACAAGACTGCTCCGGCGAGGAGAAAACCAAGCAGCATCCTCAGATAGAACACCATCCACGACGCGCCCGGCCATTGCCCGCGATAAATATTAGCCACTGTCCGCGCCACAAAGAGCGCGGCAATAAAAAAACCCAGCGCGATCAAAGCCTGTAAATTTACAACCGGAATCTCCATAATTTCATCGTCACCTGCTTTTTCTAATTATCCATATAATAATACATGGAAATGCTAAAAATACGCAAAAAAACATTCTATACCGGATGAATTTCTCCCGATCTACTTGACATCAAAAATCTCACAAATATAATTCCCTTAAGGCATAGGGGCCTTTCATGAGATAGTCTTTTTTTAAGTAAATACATCAGGAACAAATCCAACTGCGCTGGGACTCACTGTCAGAAAACCTTCGGAACATTTTTATCAGGCAATGTCATTACCCCTTTCGCCGACAACTCATGTCGTACCAATTTGAAATCAAAGGCCTGAAGGGTGAAGCGTTAAAACGGGTTTTAGATAACCCTTAAGCCGCATCAAAAATTAGCCTGTTGATCGCGAATTGGTATCGGTTCTTTAAATTTAGCGGAAAATGCGGGAGGTAATGTTATGGACGTTACAAATGACCGTAGCGACGAAGTGGTCGTACCTGAATCAAAAGAAGGGATCGACTTCGATGAACTGATGCGCAAGTTTGACACGGAGGCACGCTTCAGGACGCCGCCGGGGTGGCAGTTGAAGATGATAGCGGGCCTTTGTGTGGCGATGTCGTGTTTCCACTTCTTCACCGCCGGTTTTGGGCTGCTTCCGGCACAAAAGCAGGGCGCAGTCCATCTGGCATTCGTTCTTATCATTGTTTTTCTTCTTTATCCCATCAAATCATCAATGCCCAAAAACTCTAAAATCCCTCTTTACGACTTCGCGCTGGCGATCTTTGCCGCGGTCCCTCTGGTGTATCTCGTCATGCAGATCGACGTGATCGCGATGGAGCGCTCCGGGCTGCCGACAAAATTGGACATTGCCATGGGATTTATGCTCATAGCGGCCCTGCTTGAAGCGACGAGGCGAATATCGAACCCCATCCTGCCGTGCCTCGCGATAGTGTCTCTGCTCTATTGCTTTTTCGGCAGATACATGCCGGATATGCTCTCCCACAGGGGATTCAACATAAACCGGATAGTCAACCACATGTACCTCGGCACCGAGGGTATATTCGGCACGCCCCTCGAGGTGTCGTCAACGTTCGTATTCATGTTTATACTCTTTGGCTCGGTGCTTGAAAAGACAGGTATGGGCAGATTCATCATAGACCTCTCGATGGCGCTGGCCGGGTGGTCGACAGGCGGCCCGGCGAAGGTCGCCGTCGTGGCGAGCGGATTGATGGGGACGATATCGGGATCATCGGTCGCGAACGTCTGCACGACCGGTATGTTCACGATACCTCTCATGAAGAGCGTCGGATATAAGTCGTACTTTGCCGGCGCGGTCGAAGCCGTAGCCTCGACCGGAGGGCAGATAATGCCGCCGGTAATGGGAGCGGGCGCTTTCATCATGGCTCAGTTTTTAGGCGTGAGTTACCTGGAAGTAGCGCTGGCGGCGGTAGTCCCCGCGCTTTTATACTACTTCGCGGTTATGGTTCAGGTTCACTTCGAGGCGAAGCGCCTGGGACTCATGGGACTGTCGCGGGACAAGCTCCCTAAAATCGGGCGTCTTCTCAAGCAAAAAGGTTTCCTCCTGATACCGCTCATCGCGATAATCTATCTGCTCATAGCCGGCTATACTCCGCTTTATGCCGCCTTTGCCGGCATATTGGTCAGTTTTGTCCTCTCTTGGCTGAACAAGGAAACCCGCCTTACGCCCGTGCGCATCGCTCAGGCTTTCGAGGCCGGCGCGAGGGGCGCGCTTGCCGTTGCATGCGCCTGCGCTTGCGTCGGAATGGTAGTCGGGATGGGTACGCTGACGGGACTTGCCTTACGCATAGCCGGCGCCATAGTGACGCTCGCCGGCGGCAAACTCATCCTCACCCTTTTCTTTACGATGTGCGCGTCCATTATCCTGGGAACCGGCTTGCCGACGACGGCCAACTTCATAGTCACCAGCACAATGGCGGCGCCAGCGCTGCTTCAGCTCGGCGTTCCCGCAATGGCGGCATACATGTTCGTGTTCTACTTCGGGATAGCGGCTGACCTGACGCCGCCTGTGGCGTTGGCGGCGTATGCCGGAGCGGGCATCGCGGGCTCGGATCCGATGAAGACCGGCGGAACCGCGTTCAAACTCGCTCTGGCCGGATTCCTGGTTCCGTATATTTACGTTTACAACCCAATTCTGCTGTTCATCGACGCTACCCCGCTGCTGATGATCCAATCCATCTTCACCGCCATGATCGGGGTCTTTCTTCTGGCGATGTTCACGATCGGACACTACAAAGCGCCTCTTAACTGGTTTATACGTCTCCTTGCCCTGGTTGGCGCGCTTGGCCTGCTTGACCCCGGCACTACGACCGATTTAATCGGGCTCACTCTGCTTGCGGTAATATACGCCGTCCAGACTATGAAGGCCAAGAAGATCGGCGGCCAGGATAAACCCGCGTAAATGTAATTTTTAAAAGACCTTGTGCCGAGCAAAGGAGGTGTTCACCGGCGGCATAAAGATATTCGCGTTCGAACCGGAAAAAAGCTCAATGGATTTTCCAGATATACCGAAAACTAAGGAGGAATATTTCAGATGATTATGAAAAACAGGATCAAGTTGTTTGTCATCGCCATGTTCGTCATCACAGCTACAGCAGCGGCATCAGGGTCAGCGTTCGCGGCGGCCAAGACCTTCCTCTCCATAGCGACCGGCGGCACGTCCGGAACCTATTACCCCATCGGAGGGGCGATCGCCCAAGCCGTATCGAAGGGGACCAACATTCAGGCAACCGCGGAGACGTCGAACGCGTCAGTTGCCAACGTCAACCTTGTGGCAACGAAGGACATCGAGGTCGCGTTCGTTCAGAACGACATCACATTCTGGGCTTATACTGGAAAGGTCATGTTCAAGTCCCCCCTGCGCAACTTGCGCGCCATCGCCGCGCTCTACCCTGAGCACGTCCAGGTTATCACGGCTAAAAATTCCAACATCGCCACTATGGACGACCTCAAGGGTAAGAGGGTCGGCGTCGGCGCACCCGGCTCCGGTGTCGAGGGAGACGTCCGCGCGATACTGCAGGTAGCCGGACTGAAATACAGCGATATGAGGACCGACTTCCTGGATTTCGGCGCCACTACCAGCCGCTTCAAGGATAACCAGATCGACGCCGGTTTCGTTGTCGCCGGATTCCCGACGGCATCCGTCATGGATCTCGCGACGACGAAGGATATATCACTGATCGACTTCACCCCTGATTTCATGGAAAAACTCACAAAGGAGTTCCCGTACTTCATCAACAGCAAGATACCGGCGAATACGTACAGGGGCGTGGATAAGGACATCACGACACCGGCGGTGATGGCGATCCTCGTCACCCACGACGAGATACCTGACGATGTCATTTACGAGTTCACCAAGGCCATGTTCACTAACATCGCGGACATTCACGCCGCTCACGCCAAGAGCAAGGAGATAACGCTCAAGACGGCGCTCGACGGCCTCACCGTCCCCCTCCACCCGGGCGCGGCGAAATTCTACAAAGAACAGGGCATCAAAGTAGACTGACGTTTTAAAGTTTGTTTTAAGAGAGGGGCTTGTCCGCTGGACAAGCCCCTCTCTTTAGGTATTTACGCGTCCAAGAACTTCGGACTTTATTCCGTATCCTCTTTAATGTGTTCTTTTATCTCGTCGAGAGACAGTCTGGTCAGGTCTCCTTTCGGCAGCGCCGACAGGATTTCCCAGCCCATATCGAGAGAAAATCCTATATCGCGATCCTCGTCTGTTCCTTGACGCAGGAATTTGTTCTCGAAAAGACCGCCAAATTCTAGTGAACTCTTGTCGGTCTTTGACAGTTCATCCTCACCGACAACGCCGGCAAGCGAACGCACATCCTGCACGCGGCTGTACGAGGCAAAGAGCTGGCTCGCCACGCCCGGGTGGTCGTCTCTGGTAAAACCCTTCCCTATGCCGTCCTTCATGAGGCGCGACAAGCTGGTAAGGACGTCGATTGGAGGATATATGCCCTTCCCGTCGAGATCACGGCTCAACACTATCTGACCCTCAGTGATGAAACCGGTGAGATCCGGGATGGGGTGAGTGATGTCGTCGTTCGGCATGGTCAGTATCGGAAGCTGCGTAACGCTCCCAGAGACGCCGCGCACGACGCCCGCCCTCTCGTACAGTGAGGCTAGATCGCTGTAGAGATACGCCGGATAGCCCTTGCGGCTCGGGACCTCTCCGGCGGCGACGCCCAGTTCACGCAGCGCCTCGCAGTAGCTCGTCATGTCCGTAATTATGACGAGGACGTGCATACCGAGTTCGTAAGCCATGTACTCAGCGGCTGACAAGGCCATGCGCGGGGTGGCTATGCGTTCGATCACGGGATCGTCCGCGAGATTGAGGAATGTAACGATGTTGTTCGATCTGCCCTTCTCCGAAAGTTCCCGCATAAAAAACTCCGCGTCGTCGTGCTTAATGCCTATCCCCGCAAAGACAACCGCGAAGTTCTCCGACGTCATCAGTCTCGCCTGTGTCGCGATCTGGACGGCAAGCTGGTTGTGCGGCAGGCCGTTGCCGGAGAATATCGGCAGCTTCTGGCCCCGTATCAACGTGGTAAGCGTATCGATGGCGGATATCCCCGTGTGAATAAAATCCTTCGGATATTGGCGCGCCATCGGGTTGAGAGGCATACCGTTCGCGTCGATCCTGCGGCCTCCAAACACCGGCCCGCAGCCATCAGTCGGTTCTCCCAAACCGTTGAACTTGCGCCCGACGATGTTCGCCGCGAGTGAAATGTCGAGCGCCCTGTTGAGGAAGCGGACTCTCGTCTCATTTGGAACCAACTTGTCCGTCCCGCCAAAAACCTGCACCAGTGTGGCTTTCTCAGAGAGCGATACCACGCGCCCGCGCCTAGTCTTCCCGCCGGGGACGCCAACGTCCACCAGTTCACCAAAAAAAGCGTCCGGAGTGTTTTCTATAAGTATGAACGGCCCGTTAACCTCGCTTATTCCTACGTATTCGGACAAAGGCATTATTCCGCACCCCCCTGTTCCCTAGTGCGCTCTGTCTCTACCCTGTTCAGATGATTATCGAGCTTTGTCCGCGCGTCATCGAACGATGATTTGTCATCTGACTGTATCTCCCTCAAGTGAGTGAGATTTTCAACCGCTTCATTCTCCCGAATGAGGGATATCGGGACCCCCTGCCTCACCAGTTCCATTCCTCTGTCGTAAAAATGCATTATCAGATCGAGTATGGCAAATCCCTTCGAAGGAGGGGAATACGAATCCGAGCCGAACGCCGCCTGCTGGAGATAGCCGTTTTTAACGAGAAAAGCGGTATAGGCGAGCAATCTCTGGTCATCCGGCAGGACATCCTCCCCTACGAGCCGGATGACCTGCTGGATTTTTTCGTCCTCGAGAAGAATGGCGCGCGATTTTTCACGAAGCTCGCCCCATTTCGGTTCGACATTTGCCCCAAACCACTCCTCGACCTCCTTCGCGTACTCGCTGTACGAGTCGAGCCACGAAATCGCCGGGAAATGACGGGCGTTCGCGAGATTTTTATCGAGTCCCCAAAAACAGCGTATGAATCGCTTCGTGTGACGGGTTACCGGCTCCGTAAAATCCCCGCCGGGCGGAGAAACCGCGCCTATTATCGAGACGCTTCCATTTTCGCCATATTGCGTCACTACCCTCCCGGCTCGCTCGTAAAACTCCGCGAGACGGGAGGGTAGATAAGCCGGAAAACCTTCCTCAGCCGGTATCTCCTCGAGCCGCCCCGATATCTCCCGAAGCGCCTCCGCCCAACGCGATGTAGAGTCGGCCATGAGCGCGACATCGTAGCCCATGTCCCGGAAGTACTCCGCTATGGTGATTCCAGTGTAGATGGACGCCTCCCTCGCGGCAACCGGCATGTTCGATGTGTTGGCAACGAGGATAGTCCTCTCCATGAGCGGCCTTCCCGACCGAGGATCCTCCAGAACGGGAAACTGTTCCAACACGTCCGTCATCTCATTGCCCCGTTCGCCGCAGCCGATATAGACCACGATCTGCGCCTCGCTCCACTTGGCGAGCTGATGTTGAGTGACGGTCTTACCGGTGCCGAAACCTCCCGGTATCGCGGCGGTCCCCCCTTTTGCGATGGGGAACAGCCCGTCTATGACCCTTTGTCCGGTCACAAGGGGCTCGTCAGGAAGCAGACGATCCCGATAGGGGCGCGGCGTCCGTACCGGCCAACGCTGCGTCAGAGGTACGTCCACTTCCTTGCCGGAGGCGACCTTAACCCTCGCGACTACGCCGCCGCTCGTGATCCTGCCCTCGGGAACGACCCAAGTCAGCTCCCCCTCTATATTTGACGGACAGATCACCCGATGAAGCACCAGCCCCGTTTCCTGAACGGTGCCGAGGAGCGTCCCGGCGGTGACCATATCACCTGCCGCCGCGACCGGTTTGATCTCCCAGGCTTTCTCGGGATCAATCATGGGAACTTCTATCCCAGGGGTTATGTACATTCCCTCTTTATCCAGAAGCGCCGCCAAGGGACGCCCAATGCCGTCGAAAAAACCGCCGATGAGACCAGGGCCAAGCGAAACCGAAAGGGACTCGCCGGAGCCCTCTATCTCCTCACCGACCCTCATACCCTGAGTATCTTCATAAACCTGTATGGTGGCCGAATCGCCGTCCATGCGGATTATCTCGCCCAACAGACGCTTTTCACCTATGCGGACCATCTCGCGCATGGCGAAATTTCGCATTCCCCGCGCGTTTATGACCGGCCCGTTTATCATATCGACCCGGCCTAACCGGGCGTCGTTATTGTCCAACATAAACTCCCCCCTTACAGCATAGCCAGGAGACGATCGGCCAGGGTATCCGAAATTTCCTGAGTCCGAGACTGCCAGTCGGAGTTTATCTGTCGCCTTCCATCCGAAGAAGTAACCCAGCACCCGCCCAAGATAGGAGCTGGTTCGCGGAAAAATTCCATGCGAGCCCCCGGGAATTTCGCGTTCACCGCGGAGGCTATGGCGTCCCCTAAGTGTCCGTCAATCGCTGCGAGCCGGAGCTTCACCGGCGCAAAGCCTTCGAGGTTCCGCGCGGCGTTCAAGGCGAGCGCCGTCAATATATCGACGTAATCGGGACGCTCCCTGAGCTTGACAAGCCCGTCCAGAAACTGTTTCAGGGCTTGCTGGAGCAGTCTGTTCTGTTGGCGGAGCGCTTCTGTGGACTTCTGGCGCTCCGCGGCCAATATCTGTCTCCTGTGTATTTCCTCAGCTCTCCGCTTTGCGTCGGTCAGGATCATCGACGTCTCCCTGTCCAGTTTCGACATTTCCGCCGCCAGCCAAGCTTCAGACTCCTTCCTGGCCCCCTCCGCAAAGCCATACTTTTGAGCGTTGGCGCTCTCCAATATCAAGCTCTGCAATACGGAAATCTTTTCGCTCATCGTCTCATTCATTCCATTTTCACCCCGATAGCATCCCTGACATATCCCGTGAGAAAGTCGGCGCCGCGCTTCATACCGTGTCTATCCGGTATCTCTACGACGATAGGCAAATCGCCATGTTCGCGAAGGTCCTGCATAATCTCCGGAACAAGCGCCGCGGCTTTCTCCGTAATTACGAGAATTGCCACATCTTTATAAACCAGCACTTCTTTCACAGCGCGCGACGTTTCGTCGTATCCGTGAACCACCACGCCCTCTATGCCGGCCAGTCTCATGCCGACAAGGGTGTCATGGTTGTCGCTGATGAGATATGCGCGCACGTCCTTAAACCTAGGCCAGCTTACTGAGTATGATTATAGATATAACGATGCCGTAGATCGCGACTCCTTCCGCAAGGCCAACGTAAATAAGCGTCGTCCCGATCGCCCCCGGCTGTTCGCCGACTAGCCCCAGCGCGGCGGATCCGACGCTGCCTACCGCAATGCCCGCGCCAATGCAGGCAAGCCCTGTCGCCAAAGCCATGCCAAGAAAGCCCAGACCATTGTTAGACGCGTCTGCCGGAGTGGCCGCGACCTCATCGGCTGCCGCGGCGGGCGCGGAGGCCAGAGGAATGATTGCGCCGGCAACGAGCAGACAAAACGAGAACGCCGCGATTGCGGCAAACAGACACTTCCCGCCGCGAAAGCCTTTTTTTCTCATTATAGTTCCAACTCCGATAGTACCAGCGACAGCGGAAACACTCAATAACAACCCAAACACCATCATCATCTCCCCTTAATTTCTTCTCAGGACACACAAATTAATTATTATGATCATTTCAAAACTTCCGGGACACGCCGGAACGCTTTTTCATTCTTCCACGTAACGGGTTTGAAAACATTCCCCCCGCCGCGGTAGAATTTACTGAAGAACTCGTAATATTCCAGACGGAGCACCTGTATGAATACTATCAGACCCTCCAGGCAGACGATGAATATATTACCGGCGACGAACAGCAAGGCTTTCAAAATGAGACCGCCCGGCAGCCTTTCGAGCATTCCCGCCAGAATGAGCACGGCCATTGAGAGCGCGACGTGATTGAGCGCGAACGCGGCGAGCCTCACGAATGACGCGGTGTTAGTAAAGTAGTTCATTAGGTTGTGAAGAACCTCGAATACCTTGAGGGTTGCCGATTCCTCCTCCACCTTCTGGTGTAGCAGCATCCTCGCCAGCGTATCCCTGAAAAGCGTCAAAACTACGAGCGCCGCTATTGCGTACCAGAGATAGCTTACGGAAAAGGGGAGCGTCAGATCGAATATGGAAATGCAGATAGCCCCGGCCGCGCCCCAATATACCAAAAGACCGGCAAGACCTTGTCCGTCAAAGAGGAGCCTTCCAAAGTCCCTCTCCCTGTAGCGGGATATCATGTTTAGTATCATCCCGGTGCTTATCATTACGACTCCGGTAATAATGGCAATCGAGAAGAGCAATCCGGTGTTGTGCATCGGAGAAAGCCATATCGGCTTGAAAAAAAAGCCCTCGATTCCCATCACGCTTCCGTAGAGGAGCCCAAAGACAAAGGCGCTGCAGGACGCACATTTCATAACGTAGGCAAGCGGTTTGTTTAAAATGCCCTTCTTACCGAAATAGGTCGCGGCCGTAAATAGCAGGATCGCGTGACCGACGTCCCCGAACATGAACCCAAAGAACAGGATAAACGTAAAGGCGACGAACGGCGCCGGGTCAACCTCTCCATACGACGGCACACTGTACATCGCGACGATGGACTGAAAGGCCTGCACGAGCTTGCTGTTCCTAAGCAGCGTCGGCACGCGAATGCCAGTGAACGGGATATCGCTTACCTGCTCCACTACAATGGTGGTCAGCGGGGCGTCCCGCTCGATCGTCTTCTTGACCGTTTCGTAAGTGTCTTCAGGTATCCAGCCGGAAAGGATATACATGCCGCATACTTCGCCCCTGCCCTTGCAGAGATCATATACCCGCTGCATAGTATAAAGCCTCGAAAACAACTCCTCGTATTCATGGCGGTTGTTCTTCAGAATATTGAGCGCCGCGTCCTCCAGGCCCTTAATCGAGCGCTTGTGGAGCTCTATGCTGTGTTCTATCTGTCCCAGCGGGTCGTCCTTTGAAAAGTGTTCCGCGATATCCTTCAGTGAAAACCCCTTAAAATAGACGGCGTTCAGTATTTTCTTTGCGCTTTCCTCATACGAGGGAATCGTAAAGACAAGTACCCACACGGCGCCTCCTGAATCAAAAAGCTCGACCCCGAGAATTGGAGCGTCTGGCGTGGACTCGTTCAGCCTGACGAAGTTTTCGCGCGACATGCGCCCGAAATGGGCTATGGCAAAGCGGGCCGCGGCAAGTTCGTTGGGCTTCATATTCAAGTTCGCGAGAGCTTTGATATATATTCGAGCCGCTTCGAGCATCTCAAGTTCCTCTGTTAGAATCTCCCTGCGGTTCTCCCAAATTCCAAGCTTTCCCGTAGTCTGGTCAACCGTATGCCGTGCCTCCTGCAAGTTAAAATCCTCGCCCAGCGCTATGGGATTCGGGTCGGGAATGGGCTCCCCGGCAATTTTCCAGAGCGCGGTCATTCTGTTCAGAAGGTCGTCGTAAGGGTTGTCAGACTCGGTCGTAATCCTTGCCCTCAGGCTTCTGTCGTTCACCAGGTAATCCAGGGGCAACGGCTGAAAGCCCCCCGATAAAACCATCTGGCGGGCGACAGGCTCCATCTCATCATGCGGCCCAACCATCGTCAGGGCAGCCATCTTCAGTATCGCCATTCAGATTCACCTCCAGAAACGACCGGCGTCACAAGGTACGCAGCCGCTTTTCGCCTGTCATATCCATAGCGCACGCTTTCTATCACCCTCGTAATATCCAGAATTTCAGAGTTCCTCAAAATAAAATACGCGATTGCCGTATGAAAATCCGGGGAACCGGCGACAAAAATCTTGCGGGCTTGCATGTAGATGTACCTCTTGAAATTTCGCTCGATGAGAAGCTGGGCTTCCTCATCAGCGCTAACGTCCTCAATGAGCTGAGAATAGACGGGAAATCCCTCCTTGATGAAAGCCCGAAGATCATCGAATGACTTCAAACGCACCGCCTCGCGCAAAGCGGAAACGGAAATTCTATAGCGGACAGGCAGCAGTCTGTTCAGCGTCTCCTCCGGGGTGAGGTCGTAAAAGAGCATCGCCCGATATAACGTGTACAGGTTGTGCAAGTCGACCCTGGTGCCAAAAATAGGCATGAGAACAGCGCGTTCCGCCGGTTCGAACTTGTGAAGGGCCTTAAAAATCGCGGATTCGACGAAAGCGTCGAGGGCCATCTCAAGAGGAAAGAGGGATCGCTCACCCCCGTGGGACAAGCTGCGAAGCGGTTCCGCCAGCACTTTATAAAAACGCGTGTCCCGCAGAATTTCCGCCACATCGGAGAAATTTTTGGCAAGCAAGACCTTCTCGAAGGATATCTTCGTCGCCTTAATCGGATAGAGCCGCCGCCTCAAATCGTCTTTCGACGTGCGGCCGGACATTATGTTCCGGAAGATGCTCTTCAAATTTTCAGCCTCGTACAGCGAAAACCACGCGGTAAAAAGATTATTCCGTGGTGTACCGAGATGAACCATAAATCTTTCGGCCTGACTGATCAGAGTCGACTTCACGGCAGACTCTATCTCGTGCCTGTGGCTTTCGTTGGTAAGCGAGACCAGAAATTCGCCGTACGCTGTGGACTTTAACTTTTCCAACGCCCGGGCTACCGTCTCGCTGTCGAGAAGCATCAGATAATCGTCTTCCGAGAGGAGTCTGCTGTACAACACCCTCGCCTTTACCCCTACGGATACCCTCTCGCCGAGAGACGAAAATGACAAACTACTCGCCTCCGGACAGAATACTATCCACGGTCTCGGCTAAAACGGACGCCACTACACTGTCCACATTTTCCAGGAAGCGTTTGTTTATGCGTTCCCGCTCTTCCCTGCCAAAGTCTAAAATCTGCCTCGCCTCGGCCTCAGCGCCGGTCAGAGCGTTTTGCATAAGGCCTTTGGCCTGTTCGCGCACGGACGACATTCTGTTTTCCCTGTTCGGGATAAAGATATCCTGAGTTGTCCGAAGAACCGAGGATGACTCCCTCTTTGCCTCCTCGACAACCCGCTTGGCTTCGCTTTCCGCACCCAACAGCACGGTAAGAACCTCTTGTACTGCGCTCATCAGCAACACCCCCGTCACACTTTAACGACACAGCTTCTTTGGCGCGTTAATCGGCGATTCTTTTACTCTCCCTGTTCTTTTTGGCAATTTTCATCCTCACGAAGTCCTCGCGATCGCCCTCCTCGAGGACGCTGTTTATAAAAACCGCCTCGGCCTTGCTGGAGGGGATAACGACCTTTTCGAGGGCGTTCACACGCCTGTGTGTCTTCCTAATCTGCACAGCAAGCCGATACACGCTCGTCTCAACCTCCGCCAGCCTCGCCAGCGTCATTAGAACCTGCCTGAAAGAGTGGTACGCGTCGTCCATTGCGCTCGTTGAATCGTAAAACGAGTAACTTGGGCGAACAGTTCCATCGAGTTCGTCGATGTCCGGTATCTCGACCCCCATGACAGAACGCAGACGCACAATTATCTCGCTTGTCAGGGGAACCGAGTGCGCGATATCCTCGACAGTGTCGATTCCGAGCGACAGGTTTGCCCTCTCCAGCGCCCTGTATGCCCTCTCGAAAACGAGAGACACGTCCCCTTGAAGCTCTCTCGCGGAGTCTATGTGCTTTACCAGCTCCATCATAAGGACTTGTCTTTTTTGTTCGAGCAAGTCATGGCCGGCTTCAGCCTGCTTGCGGGCTTTTTCGAGTTTTACCAGATTCCCCCTTGTGGGCGCCAACCTTTTTGCCATCCTTGCCTCACCCGCCGACAGATATAGAATTATTGCCAATGATTATGGTAAAATCACCGCGTTACTTTATTGTGATCTGCTGCGCTTGATTCTACGCCACATAACGCAAAAATGACAAGGGGATTTTTTGAAATGCGGTGCATGAAAATGCCTATTTAGCATTAAAATATGTCGATAGAGCCCTCTTATTATGTAAAATCGACTGTTTGTTCTCTGTGTTCACTCTTTTTTTAAATTAAAGATGCGATTGGGGGAAGTAAAGATGTTTTTTTTATTTATAAGTGGCACTGAAATTTCTAAGATTCCAGGCTTATCCGCGGCTGGCGCAAATCCTGACGTCGTTCCGCTCACGTCTCCAGCCGACGCGGATGTGATCAGGTTCGGTTTTCCGAAGGCGATAGACTGTTTTCCAATGGATCCTGAGGGACATCCAACACCGGCAATAATCACTCGCGCCGCGATAATCGAGGCGGATATTCCCGTTTGCGTGGTACGCGCGGGCTCTTATCTGCCGCCCGCGCCGCCTTACGTGGAAACAGGCGCGGCGTTCGGAGGGGACCCGACGCTTGGCCCCTCCGTTCCTGAAGCCCGAAATATATTTGAGGCTTCAAAGCACCTCGCGCAAAACATAACGTCCCACACGGATATGGTGATGCTTGGGGAGTCTATCCCAGGCGGGACAACGACCGCGCTCCTGGCGCTCCGCGCCCTTGGCGTGGATGGCATGGTCTCATCCGGCGGCCCTGCGAACCCCATTGATCTAAAGGAGAGAATATTGCGGGACTCGTTCGCCCGGTTAGGCATAAAAAGCGGCGATCTGGCCGACCAGCCCATGCGCGTTGTAGAGGAATTGGGAGACCCAATGCAAGCATCCGTACTCGGCTTCATCTCGGGGCTTGCCCCCAACGTCGAGCTGATTTTGGCCGGCGGAACACAGATGATCGCCGTAGCCGCGCTCCTGCAAAAGATGGACCCTTCACGCAGACCGCTCATCGCCACAACAAAGTACGTCGCCCAGGACATAAGCTCCTCCTTTAACGAACTGACGGCTTCCCTCGGCCTTCAAACCTACATCGCTCCGCTTGACTTCTCAAATTCCGCGCATGTGGGTCTCCGCGATTACGAGCGCGGTTACGTCAAGGAGGGAGTCGGAGCGGGCGGGTCTGTTCTTTACGCGCAGAGACTCGGTGTTTCGGTGGAAGCCGTGATCGAAAGGACAAATAGCCTTTACTCCCAGTTCGCCGACAAAAACAGCTGATGATTCAACTAGAAGGGAAGCGCCTTCCGCCGATAGCGGGATACTCCGTTTTATCGGTACTTTTATTGATTTCTGCGGCTTTTGGACTCTTTACCGGCGACGTCAAGATACCCATCGAGAGCCTTTTGAATATGCTCACAATCGGCCCCTTGGGTAAGACGGAGGATATTTTCCTGCAAAGCGTTGTCTGGCAGATAAGATTTCCAAGGGTACTCGCCGCAATAATATCCGGCGCTATACTGGCCGCTTCCGGAGTCGCCTTTCAATCAGCGCTTCGCAACCCGCTGGCGGAGCCGTATACGCTTGGCGTTGCCTCAGGAGCGGCGTTTGGGGCTGCGTGCGCCATAGTAGCCGGTTTGCCCTTTGTGAACACCGCCGCGTTCGCCGGCAGTCTCTCTACGCTCTTTATCGTCTGGGTTCTCGGTGAAAGGAAAAATGACCCCGATATATCGAGAATAATACTAGCCGGAGTAATAGTCAGCAGCATCCTCGGGGCCGCGCTGACATTTCTAAAAGCGCTCGCGGGCGACAAGGTATCGGCAATCGTGATATGGCTCATGGGGAGTTTTTCGGCCGCCAGCTGGCTGGATGCCATGCCAATGACGCTGGGGCTCTTTGTCATGCTGATCTTCTGCGTATCGAATTTGAACGAGATGGATATCATGGCGTCCGGAGCCAACGCCGCCTCGTTGGGCCTAAACCTCTCGCAAAGGCGGATTATGATACTCGGAAGCGCGTCGTTCTCCGTGTCTTTCGTAGTCAGCCGATTCGGAATTATAGGCTTTATCGGTCTTGTTGTGCCGCATATACTCAGGATTCTATTCGGTCCGGAGCACCGAATACTAATTCCCCTCTCACTCATCGGCGGAGGCGCTCTCCTCTGCGCGGCTGACGCGGTAGCTAAATCGTGGAACGAATTACCAGCCGGAGTTCTGACTGTATTGATCGGCGGCCCTGTCTTCTGCGCCATTCTGTGGAACAGGAGCTGACTATATGGCGCTTTCTATCGATTCTCTGTCTGTTTATCTTGGCGGCAAGGAGATATTGAAGGACGGAGCCATGTCATTCAGCGTAGAACGAGGCCAGGTTGTGGGAATTCTCGGACCGAACGGCTGCGGGAAAAGCACGCTCCTTGGCTCGATAGGCGGGCTGATCGAAAAGAGCGGCGGGCGGATAACAGTGGACGACATCGACATCTCTGCGCTTAAAACAAGAAATCGGGCGCGGATATTTTCCTATGTAGAGCAAAATGAACGGCTTAGCGCGGCCTACACCGTGCTGGAGAGCGTCGTTATGGGCCGGTATCCGCACTTGAAAAGCTTTGAAAACTACAGCGCAGAGGACTTCGGAATGGCGCGCTCCGCCATTCGGAGACTTTCCCTTGACGGATTCGAAAAGAGGCTTGTCACGGAGCTATCCGGCGGCGAAAGCGCACGAGTATCAATCGCGCGAGCGCTCACTCAGGACGCGCCTGTTTTCTTGCTCGACGAACCGACCGCCGCGCTAGACCCAAAACACTCCCTGGGTGTCATGCGCATCGCTCGTGAACTTGCCCAGGATGGCAAGATAGTCGTCGCGGCCTTGCACGATATAAACCTTGCCATGCTTTCCACAGACAGGCTCATCTTCCTGAAAGAGGGAACCATCATATCCGACAGGGCATCCAAGGACGTTGACGGAAGAATTCTGGAGTATGTCTATGACGTGCCATGGGAGTTATTCGCGACAGGCGACGGCGATCGCCGCGTCGCCTTCCCCGTTGAAGAACAATAAATATATTCCCCGGGAATAATCCCTCTCCCAAATTTCAGAACGATAAGAGGCCATTCAGCGCGTGTTGCAAGACCTGCCCGCCAACCTGGCTCCCTATTCCCTCCTTGCGGCCATCTCCGCCGGGCCCAACAGGGAATTCCAGGTTAAGCCGTAGCGTTTCATCGTTCTTTTCCCTGCGGCGCTCGGCTTCGTTTAACGCGGGCGTAAGATCATTTTTCGTCGGCTCTGATATCACTACATTTTCTATCGATATATCGGAGGAAGAAGCCTTGACGGAAAGGCTTACGTCCCTGAACTCATCCTTCGCCAGCCCTGTTATCGCTCCTCCGAGGAAATTATTGAGGGTCAGGCCGGAAGTTCCTTCATCTATAGCGGAGGATACAAGTCCGCGCACCCCTCCGACAAAGCTGTTGAGCGCCCTGATATTTACGTTGCCCACACAGAAAAGACTTATGTCCTTCTCCATCGAAATGCTTCCGTCAGCCATGACATAGTTGAAAACAGGGTCTCCCTTCGGCGCCGCGATCCTGCTTCCGGGAAGCAGGTACAACATTTTCCCGTCCACGGTGAATGACGCGTCGAGCGAGTTGAAGCGAAGCGGTTTCCCGCCGAGAAGCTTTGAGACAGCTTCCGCCCCGCTGTAGCCTGACACTTCCCCATTTTTTATCTCGATGTTTCCGTCACCGTTTAGCGTGCTGGTCCGCCTTGTATCGCCGCCGATATGTATCCTCAGATCGGCGCTGCCGCTGACGACTCCCTCGGAATCTGGAACGATATCCCTCATCGCGGAGGCCACATCCGCGCTCTTTACGTAGAGCGTTCCTCCCCAGTCCGACATTCGGATATCCTTTGCGATCTGGGCGCTTACCGTGCCGCCGTAAGCCCGCGCTGATGAGTCTTCGACGACGACGTAACCCTCAGTGACCCAGAATGGCGCCTCAAGATTTGTGAATTTCGCGCCCATTACGGAAAGGTTTGGAATAACGACCTTTCCCGATCCCTCAAAGGCGCTGACAGATCCTTTTCCGCTAAAGACAAACCCCAAGCTTCCGGCGACATCAACCTTTCTTTCGTAATCCAGGGGCCCCATAAGGCTTCTAATATCGACGCTGCGTCCCGAGGCGCGGAGGCTTCCTCCCCATTCGCCATCTGATTTTTTAAAATTAACGTCCGCGCTGATAAGCCCTCTGCCTACAACAGCTCTGAGCGCGGGTATGTTGATATCGTCCATGCCGCCAGTAACCGAGTCCAGCGCTATAAATGGCAAAAAGAGGCCAAACGCTCGGACGCCATAAAGAAGCCCGTCCGCCCTGAATTTTGGATTGCCGACTGTCCCCGTCAAATCGGCGCTGCAGTTGACGAACCCCTGATAACCGCGAGCATCAGGCAAAAACAATCTCGAAATTCGGCCTATGTCCGCACTGGATACCGTCGCTTTAATTTCCATAGGAAGTTTGTCGAGAGAAATACCTTCGGTTCGCTCCTTTCCAAAGCGCGGGAGGTTTGCAACCGACCCGTTTATAGTCAGATTTCCGATATTCATTCTACTGCGCAGGCGTTCAAAAATCAAAACACGGTCGATCAGCGCGGCGGAACCATTAATATCCGAAAATTGTAAATTATCGTATCTCAGTGTTGAGTCGCGGAAGAAAATTCTTGCCCCAGAGCCGCTCTTATCCTCCCACAGCCTAAAATCACCCGATAATTTGCATGATATTTCAGCGTCTTGAGATATAATGCCGGCGCGTTTAAGGGGCTCCGCGTCCAGTCCAGAAAAGCGGCCCTTCACGTTGTATTCCGCTCCTGATGTGTCATTCGGAAGTTTTACCGCGCCGGAGGCCGACAGATTCGCCGCGTCGTAGGAACAGGACGCGCTTAATATGTCGATCGATCCGCTCCTGTAGTTTAAAACAGCCCTCACGTCTGACAGATTTTGTTTGTTCAGAACAAGCGACGGGATCACAAAATCAGCCGATACCGCTGGGTTTTCAAGTGTACCGCTCAAACTCCAGCCGGCCGATAGCACCCCGTCGATTCCGTAATCGCGAAGCTCCGGCGCGAACATAGAGAGCGAAGCGAGGTTAAGTCCCGATATTGAGCCTTTAAATTCAAGCGCGTTCCGGGTGGCGTTTTGTGGCGCATTTGAGAGCGGAAGTACCCGAGCGCCGGCGGCGGTAAAGCGCGCTCCTTCCCAATCCGCCTTCGCGCCTTTTATCAATAGGCCCGCGTTCGAATATTCAAATTCGGACATCACTTCTCGCAGTTTTATATCACGGCTAAGCGCTAACGACGGGGCAAAGACCTCGCCCGATACTCTGATTTTATCAGCGGGCCCCTTAACCCTTGCGGTAAGGCTTACATCGCCGCTCGCGTTTAAGTTCTTTACTTCTCTATATTTTGCCGCGAGCAAGTCGAGGTCAATCGGAGAGATCGATACGCCCAAGTCCGTTGATACGGCGGGTAAAATCGCTATGTCACCACTTACTCTTACGTCAGCCCTCAAAGCGCGGCAGGAAAGAGACAAGCCCAAGCTGTTTGTTTTCTTCAGATTTAGCCTTGCGGAGACTTTTTCGAAATCGAAGTCGAACGCGTTCACGCTGGAAGCATATATATCGATCGGGCCGGAGAGGGAGTCGGCGGGCCCTCTTATATCGCAGGAAACCGAATTTATGACGCTGTCAATCCCCTTTAGCCACGGGAATCTGTCAGTCATTTTAGAAGGATCAAGGCTTGAAATATTAAAAACTAAAGACAATGACGGTTTTTTTTCAGAAATATTAATGCGCGCGTCACCAGATACCGGCGCGCCGTATAGTGTTGTTTTCACTTGCGTCAACCTGAGCAGACCATCTGTATATGCGTATTTCGCGCTTAGCCCGTCATAAAGAATACCCTCTATCGATCCGCTCTCAGCCGTTAAAGCGCCTGTTACGTTTAAGCTCTCCCGAAAAGTGAGGCTGAAATTCGTGTCAAAGACGCCAGATATACCGGCGTCCGCAATTGATGGGATAATTTCGGACGCCTTGCCGACATCTAAATCCGTAATAGAGCAGTCAACGCTGACATAGGGCGTAAGCGGCCCCGTCGCGGCAAACGCCATGCCGTTCCATTTGCCCTTTAAATCAGATACTACAGCAGAGCGAGAGGACATGAGAATCGAAGCGGCAAGGGAGGCGTCATAACCCCTGTATTTTCCGTCATAAGATATCTTGTATTCGCTATCGTTAATCGAGATGTAAAAACGTTCCAGCTCCACGTCGCCCCATTGCGTCGAAATAATGGAGTCGTAAAGCGCGAACGCCTCTAACGCGGGAGGTTCGGAAGAATCCCCGCTTGAAACCGGCAGATGATCCGATAAAATATCGTAGTCTACAACCAGTTTTTTAAAGGCTAACACCGACAGCTTAGGATTCGACGATAGGACGGAAGATAGACGGGGTTTTATCTCTACCGCCTCCGCCCTCGCGATAAGCGCGCCGTCGTGAGAAATTCGGACTCCGCCGCCCTCTACGCCGGTCAGTGGATTGCCTTTCAGGGAATCAACTTCGAGCGAGTAACCGGCCTCATAAAACGCCTCTCCTACTTTTTGCTCGACAATTTCCGCATAAAAGGTACTGCGCGATAATATGAAATATACCACAGCGCAGATAAAAAGCGAGGCCGCGACAAAACTTATAATGATGTTTTTTTTTGCGATACGGGACATCTCTTGCCTCCTGGATATGGTACTTCTAAAAACACACCTGAATATTACCACCCCTGTTCGAATTTGGATAGAGCATTTCATTCGCATAATGCATTTTTTTTTCAAACAAATCCTAACTATCATGACAAATTTGCATATAATTTGAAATTATGACGCGCGGAATGAAACTATTTCACGGTTTCCACTCGGCCGCCCCCAAAAGCTCGTATTTTCTACTCTGAGACGTTATAATGATGAAACACTCTTCTGGGAGGTGCTACAGTGAGAATAACGGCAATAGCAAACCAAAAGGGGGGCGTCGGCAAGACTTCCACCTGCGTTAACTTATGCGCGGGCCTTGGTCTCCTCGGCAGGAAGGTACTGCTGGTTGACATGGACCCTCAGGCTAATAGCACAAGTGGAGTAGGCATTGAACGCGACTCTCTCGAATCAAGCATTTACAACCTGCTCGTCGACGGCGCTCCTCTCTTTGAATGCACTATAAATACCGCGTGGAAAGGGGTTTCTATAATACCCTCTGTCATCGATCTCGCCGGAGCTGAAATAGAACTCGTTTCAGCGATAAGCCGCGAAACAAGACTTAAAAAGGCGCTCAAAAATGCTGATTCTTTTCACCATGTTATCATCGATTGTCCGCCGTCACTCGGCTTGCTGACCCTTAACTCTCTGGTTGCCGCGGAATCTATTATTGTTCCCATACAGTGCGAGTATTATGCGCTCGAAGGTCTCTCTCAGCTCATGAACACAATCGAGCTCGTAAAATCTCACTTAAACGCGACACTTGCGCTGGACGGGCTTCTCCTTACCATGTTTGACTCGAGGACCAGACTTTCCAAAGACGTGGCTGCGGAAGTCAAGTCTCGTTTTGGCGATAAGGTATACAAGAATACAATTCCGCGCAATGTTCGAATCAGTGAAGCCCCAAGCCACGGAATGCCGGTTCAGTATTATGACTCAGACAGTCCGGGCAGTACGGCCTATAATAAATTCTCTAAGGAGGCGCTAAAAAGATGGCAAAACAAAGAGGACTAGGGAAAGGTCTTTCCTCTCTGATACCGGCTGCGTCAGAAGAACTTGACAGAGTTGCCTCTATCTTAGATGAAAAGCCTGAAAACTTACAGATTCCACAGGATGCTGTCCCCGTAGACAGTATCTTTCCAAACCCTTTTCAGCCAAGAAAAACGATAAATCAAGAATCGCTTGAAAACCTTGCGGCGTCAATACAGGAACACGGCATCATTCAACCGGTACTGGTGCGCAGATCAGAGAGCGGCTATCAGATCGTCGCGGGCGAACGGCGCTGGAGAGCCGCTCTGAAAGCAGGCCTCGATAAAATTCCCGTAAGGATTCTGGAAATTACCGATAGTCAGGCAATGGAACTGGCGCTTATAGAAAATCTACAGAGAGAAGACCTAAACGCAATAGAAATAGCTCAGGGAATTCAAGAGATTTTATCAAAGCTGTCCATAACACACGAAGAAATAGCGGCAAAAATCGGCTTCAGCCGGGCGGCTGTGACAAATAAACTCCGCCTATTGCAATTACCCAAACAGGTAATCGCGATGCTCGAAAATGGTGAAATCACGGAAGGGCACGCTCGCGCGTTATTAGCTCTTCCCAGTGCCGATAAGATTATCGAATACGCGAACATAGCGTTAGAAAAATATTTAAACGTCCGTCAGCTTGAATTGCTTGTAAAAAACCATTCTGCCGCCGCAAAGATCGACGCGGCTTTTCCTCGCAGAACGGAAAAACCGTCAGAATTTAAAGACGATGTCGATAGGTTCAAAACCAAGTATAAGCTGATGTTGAAAGTTGACGGCGGCCGCAGAGGCATGGGAGTACACATAAAAGGCTTAAAAAAATGGCAGCTCCAGATGCTTATCGAATACATCGACACACACTCCGAGGAACTATTTCCCCGGGAATAAGGGAAGGAGAGAATACCATGGAAGTTATAAGAGCACCGTGGAGAATCGACTATATAAACGCTAATAAAGACAGCGACTCAGAAAATGCGTGCATCTTTTGTCTTTATCCCACACAAAACGAAGATGCCGATAACCTTATCATCGCGCGCGGCGAAACGTGCTTTGCGATGCTCAACAAATTTCCATACAGCAACGGGCATATCTTAATCGCGCCCTATAGACACACCTCCAATATAACCTCTTTATCTGACCCCGAGAAGCTAGAGCTCATGTCCTTCTCTCAATACGCCGTCAACGCGTTAAAAACCGTCATGGATCCCGGCGGTTTCAATCTTGGCATAAACCTCGGCAAAATTGCCGGCGCGGGCATCGATCAGCACATGCACCTCCACGTAGTCCCGAGATGGAACGGCGACACGAATTTCATGTCAGTTACCGCCGAGACAAAAGTCCTTCCTGAAGCCCTTTCGGCGACGCAGACCAAACTTGCCAATGCCTGGCAATCAACAAACCATACCGTGTCATAATCTTTGCCCTATATAACAATCTTTAAATGGCACACCCAAAAAAAACGATTCAAAATCAAAAAACTGAGTACAACACAGTATCAGCACCAACTGATATAGAAATAACAATTCAGCGCTCAAGATTTATCGCTTCTCTTAGGCGCGTAAACGGGCAAGATAATTTTAACGCTGCTTTAAAAGAAATAGCCGCGTCATACCCAAAGGCCACTCATTACTGTTGGGCCTACAGGTTTAATGCCAATCCTGTCCTTGAATACGCCTCCGACGCGGGTGAACCAGCGGGTACCGCTGGGCGTCCCATTCTTGGAGCGCTTAAAAAATACGATCTGCAGAACACTATGGCAGTAGTGACCAGATATTACGGAGGGATTAAGCTTGGAGTTAAAGGCCTTATCTCGGCGTATGGCGGCGCCACTCTTTTAGCCGTAGAAAAATCGACGATTATTATTGACGAACCCAAGCGCATTCTGCATTTTAAGTGTTCGTATGATTTCTACAACATCCTGCTTTACCGCCTCGAGCGTCAACTTACGGACACATCCTCACTTGCGGTTGATTTCTCTGACGTAGTTTCCGGTTGCGTTCCCGTGCCAATTTCTATTATTAATCGTCTAAAAGATGAGCTTGATTCAATACCGTCCGGCGAGAATGCCCTTGAGTATGACATCAAAGAGGTGTAACCAACGCCTCTGTTTCATGTGAAACACATACGCACCCACACCTTCAAATATTCCCCGGGTTATAATTTTAAATATGACTATCCAATTGTCTCATAATGATGAGCTCGAGATGACGGGCCGGCGACTCACTCCGCGAATCGGATCGCTCATACACCTCTGTCCTGAGCTGATTCGCTCGCCCGACATCCATGTCGGTCGCCAATTCGCTGCGTTCGTTCGCCGGTCCGTCATCTCTTTACATGAGACAATTGTATAGTCATAATTTTAAAAGACGCTCTCTAATGCCTTTCTCCGAGCGGACTTTGTTTCATGTGAAACGTCGTGTTTGTGATAGCGCAACTACGTTATCGTTCTTCGCTCCGCGATAGTATTTTTGCCCCATCCTCTGTCTGATCGACATTCACTTTGATTATTTCAAACTTGCAAACATCGCTTTGCGCCCCCGAGAGGACGGTCGCCTCGTGTTTTCCCGGAGATGCCTCTATAAACAGGCCGTCTCCATTCGCGTCGGTTGCGATATATCGCCCGTCTAAATACCAAAAATGCGGTAGAGAACCCTCCGCAGACAGAAAAACCTTCGTTGTCTTCTTATTTACGTCATACATAATAATTTCCCTGTCGCGAAATGGACGTGTTATTTTTACGCCGCTTGCCTGTGTATCGGATCGCCCTTTTGATTGAATCCAGATATCGAGTTCTTTGGGCAGGAGAGCAACGAGAGAACCGTTCACTATTTTATGTATGCCGCAAATGGAAACATCTGAGACGTCTTTTATCGCAAAATCGTAAATTGTCCTTGGGCAATATTTTCCAGCCGGCGAGCCGGACAATGCGCAGACCTTTCTTCTGAAAATTGCGCTGGGCGGTAATTTTATACGTTCGCCGCCCTTATCCCAGATATCATTAAAAACGTGCAGCATCACAGGCGTGGCTAAGTCTAGCCCAACGAGCCTGTCATAGGGCGCGCCGTCAGGCGCGCCAAACCAGACGACAATCGTAAAAACATTCGAGGAGCCAGCGGCCCACGCGTCACGAAAACCGTGCGAGGTGCCTGTTTTAAATGCGATTTTTCTATTTGAATCTTTTACTATCTGTTGATATAAAGGGACAAGTCTCCTTGTATCTTGGAGAATGTTTTCCGTAAGCCAAGACGCCTCGGCGGAAAAAACTCTCCTCTTGGTTTCAATTTCGTCTCTCGTCCATTTTAAATTTGAGATTACCCCGCCATTCGCAAGAGCCCGATACACGGAAGCCAGTTGGAGGACACTGACCTCACAGCCGCCAAGGATCAAAGAGTCCGTATAGTGCCCGCTCTCCTTATTAATATAGAAGAAACCAAGCTCACTGAAAAGTGACCGTGCATCTCTATACCCGAGTTTTCTGAGGACTCTGACAGCCGGTGTATTGAGTGATAGCGCGAGGGCTGTCCTTGCGCTCACAGCGCCCCTGTATGTCATGTCAAAATTGCGAGGCGCGTTTCCTCTGAATGAAATTGGCGTGTCGGCTAAGAGTGAGGCGGGCGTAATGAGGCCCTTCTCGAAAGCGCGCGCGTAAACAAATGGCTTTAAGGCGGAACCCGGCGACCTCGGCGAGTCCCCGCAGTCAACCTGCGCTGTGGGAAGCGATAGACCATGACGCGCGTTCCCGACGTACGCCAATATTTCCGCGCTCTCGTTATGCACGATAACGCCAGACGCCGTTATTCTGCTTGGCAGGTTAAACAAGGCTCTCTCTAGATTTTTTTCCAGTGTTTGCTGGTACCTGATATTTATCGTGGAACTAATTCTTCCGACACCGCTTGAATTTTTGAGTACGTGTTTTGAGGCCATCGCGCTCTTGCGGGGCATGGCAAATCTTGTGGACGAGACCGGTTCAGCTAAGGCGAATTTTAGGTTTTCGCCGTTTATATGGTTCTTATCGAAAAGATACTTCAATATCCCGTCGCGTGACGCTTGTGCCGTCATAGGATATCTGTCCGGTCTCCTTCGGCTCGGAGACTTTACAAGAGAAATCAAGAGCGCGCTTTCGGCAAGCGTAAGCGTACTGGAAGTTTTGTTGAAGTACGCCATAGAGGCGGCCTCTACTCCGCGTATATTTCCTCCAAACGGAGCCCCGTTAAGGTACATCTCTAATATTTCCTCTTTGCTCAGCATCGTTTCAAGTCTGACAGCGGCCCAGAACTCTATGAGCTTTGTCATAAATGTGCGGGGCCGTGGGTGAGATATCCTTATTAACTGTGTCGTAATGGTGGAAGCGCCGGATACGATTTTACCGTTTCTCATGTTATCGTATGCCGCCCTCAAAACTGCGAGAAAGTCTATGCCTCTGTGACTATAAAATCGCTTATCCTCCACAGCAATCGCGACATTCGCGATCCACTTACCCATTCTGTCGAGCGAAACGGGTATACACCACTCATCGTCCTTGGAGAGGTATACGCTCAATACTCCGCCATCCCTGTCGAGTACGGCTGGAGAAATGGCAAAGTTTCCAATATCGCTCAGGTAAACGCCTTTTGGTTCCAGGTAAGACAAACAGAAAAAGGCAAGCGCGAAAATAATGCCGCTTGCCGCAACGACGGTAAACCTTAATGATGAACCCGAGATGATGGGCCGGCGACTCACTCCGCGAATCGGATCGCTCATACACCTCTGTCCTGAGCTGATTCGCTCGCCCGACATCCGTGTCGGCCGCCGATTCGCTGCGTTCGTTCGTCGGTCCGTCATCT